>SUVZ01000352.1 GCA_015061765.1 Lentisphaerota bacterium | reverse complement strand
CAGACACTTCGCCGCATTGCCGATAACTTCCATACGCGCGGCGTCATGCTGCTAACCACTAACTGCTAACTGCTAACCGCTAACATGCTTCCCAGCGATCATTTCGTAAAGTTCTACAACGAGATATTCAAGTATCTTGAGCGTAAAGGACCGGAAGAACTCGACCGGTACTACGAATGTGTAGCCGAACGTCAGGCGTTCTTCACGCTTGATGCGTTCAAACGCGACGGATTCAAGGGTATGTACGACTACTGGGATCGTATCCGCATTGAGGAGAACTGCGATCTTACTCACGGATTCGACGAAAACTGCTATCATCTCAAGATGAATGTGTGTCCGTCGCTTTCAAAGGTGACGGGCAATGATGCCGGACATTGCAGATGTTACTGCGACCACTGTCCCGGATGGGTGGGACGGGTTCTCGCGCGGGCCGGATATTTCATGGTCTATGACATTGTCGGACGCGAAAGTCCTGAATGCGGTTTCTGGGTGTTTCGTACCAAGGAAGAAGCCGAATTGAAGCGTCAGGAACTTCTCGCTTCGCGTGATGAGGATCTGGTCGTTACGAATTATCTTACAAATGAAAAGGAAAAATAAAATGAGCAATCTGTTGTCAGTGCCGAAAGGCAAGGTTTTCACCGGTATGGCTGGTGCGTACAGCGCACTTTACACACCTTTCAAAAAGGACGGTTCTCTCAATGAGGAAATGGTAGAAAAGGTGATTGAGTACGGAATCGCCAAAGGTCTTCGCGGATTCTATCTCACCGGTTCCACGGGAGAGGGTTTTCTTCTTTCGTTGGATGAGCGCAAGAAGGTGTTTGAGCGTGCGGTTAAGGCGTCGGCCGGTCGCGCCAAATTGATTGCACACGTGGGGTGTCTTTCCACTAACGATGCGGTGGAGCTTGCCAAGTTTGCGGCGAAGGTCGGTGTCGACTGGGTTTCATCGGTGGCACCCGTCTATTTCGGACAGTGCTTTGATGCCGCCTATGATCACTATAAGAGGATTTCATCCGCCACAGATCTGCCGTTCATGATCTATTCGCTCGGCGCGGATATCGTTCCGGACCGTGATGCGCGTTTCTTCGAACTCAAGAACGTGCGCGGCATGAAGTACACGAACTACAAATACTGGACCGTTCAGGCGCTCCGCCGCAAACTTCCGAAAGAGGCGATCTTCTTCGCTGGCGCCGATGAGCAGGTGCTTTCCGCATTGTCCACGGGCATCTTCGCCGGGTGCATCGGCACCTCGCAGAACGTGATCCCCGAACATTTCGCCAGGATATGTTCGCTCGTGGCAGACAATGACATTGCCGCCGCCTCGAAACTTCAGGATGAGGCTGTGAAATTCGTCGAGCTTCTCATCGCCAAGCCGAACGGTTCGTGGCACAAGAGCATGATGAAGTACATCGGACTCGACTGCGGAGAAGGGCGAGCGCCCAACGGACGTCCTCTTTCTGCCGCAGATCGCAAGGAGCTTTTTGCGGCGATGGATGCGCTCGGTTTCATAAAGAAGAATGACGCAAAAACGAAATGATGCGTAAGCGGTTGGTTTCCGACAGGGGGATTTTTGATGTTTGGACGTTTAATTTTCGTTTTGGCGTTGGCGTCGGCCGCAACCGCGCAAGGCGTACAGCTTGCCGCCGAGCAGAACGGCGACCACAAACTGCGCTACAGAATCGTCTATGACGGCACGAACGGATTCGCCACGGCCATCAACGGTACGGGTGCTTCGGCGGGAGCGGGCACACGGCAAATTTCGCCGTTGCCCGTTGTTCCGTCCGCGGGCATGCGTCTTCAGCCCGTCGGAGACCAGCATCTCGCATTGGAAGGGACGGACGGTGCCCGGAACTGGTTCTATCATGTTGTGACAGACCGCTGGGTTGCGGCAAAGGACTTCCGGTTCAACAAGGGATTTGGACCTGTCGCGTGGAGTGTCGTTGCGCTGTATTTTATTCTTATGGCAGGCATGGCTATTCATTTCATGCGCAAGAAGAAATCAGCCGACGATTATTTCCGCGGCGGCGGACGCATCCCGTGGTATGTGGCGGGCATGAGCATTTTCGCCACAATGCTTTCGTCGGTGACGTTCCTTGCCGCTCCCGCGCAGTACTACATGTCGGACTGGCGGTATTTCCCGATGACGATCGGGATATTTGCGATGGCTCCTGTCGTTATCCGTTACTATCTCCCATTCTTCCGCAAACTCAAGACAGCGAGCGCGTATGAATATCTCGAACAGCGATTCAATGCTGCGGTGCGGCTTTTCGCGTCCGGTGCGTATGTCGTATTCATGATATCGCGCGTCGCGATCGTCACCTTGCTTCCGGCTCTCGCACTCAATGCCATGACGAATGTTTCGGTGGACGGCTGCATACTGGTATGCGGCGCGGCGACGATCCTTTATTGCGCGTTCGGCGGATTCGAGGCGGTGGTGTGGAGCGATTTCGTGCAGGGAATCGTACTCGTGTCCGGCGCCGTCGCGATTTTCGTCGCGCTTATCATGGGTACCGACGGCGGCATTGCCGGCGCCTGGACCATGGCGGAGGCGAACGCGAAGACTACGTTTCTTGATTTGCGCTTTCTCGCGACTGAACCGGTGTTGTGGGTGGTGCTGGTGCTGGCCGTCGTGGAGAATCTTTCGTCCTATACGAGCGACCAGTGCGTGATCCAGCGGTACGGTTCGGTGAAGGACGAGAAGGCGGCAAGACGTTCAATATGGTTCAACGGCGTGTTTACGCTTTTAGTGAGCGCGCTTTTCTGCGCGATAGGCACGGCGCTTTGGACATATTACCGCAGCAACCCCGAAATGCTCGATCCGTCATTGCCGAAGGCTGACAGCATATTGCCGTTCTTTATTGTTTCCGGACTTCCCGCTCCGGTGGCGGGTCTTGTAGCGGCCGCGCTTTTTGCTGCCACTGTATCAACGCTTTCGGCAAATCTCTCAAGTGCAGCGACGGCACTGACGGCGGATTTTGTGCTGAGGCTTAATCCATCCATGACGGGAGAGTCGCAGATGAAGTGGGGGAAGCTTTTTACGTTCGCATCCGGCATAATGGGGATTGCGGCGGCGCTTGCGCTTGCGCATTGCGATACGCGCTCGCTCTTTGATACATTCAAGGAGTTTATATCCGTGCTCACGGCGGGGCTTGCGGGGCTCTTCTTCCTCGGCGTGTTCGTGCGGCGCGTTAAAGGGCGCGCGGCGGTTGTAGGCCTTGTGGCCAACTACGCAATCTGCTTCACGCTAAGATACGCGCCCTTGCCATTTGCTCGTCCGCACGTGTTTCTTGTCGGCGGTGTAGGTCTCCTGGTATGCGTATCGACGGCATGGCTCGCAAGTTTTGTTCTGAAAGAAGGTGAAAAGTGAAGGATGTTCAATTGATGGCCGGGTTCGCGCGTACGGACATAACGCCCCCTTTGGGCGTGCCGGTAGTCGGATATTTCGAGGAGCGGTTTGCGAAAAAAGTCCTCGATCCGCTGGAGGCGAGCGCACTTGCCGTTTCCGACGGAGAAAATACGGCGGTGCTGATCGCCGCCGACCTTCTCGGGATTGAAGGCGCCGCGTTTTCGTCCGCGCTCCGCGCAAGGATTGCGGCGGCGGTGGGGATTCAGGATAACGCGGTATTTCTCCACTGTACGCATACCCATACAGGTCCGGGGGCGGGAGTCGCCGATGAGGGAAGATGTCACCTCTTTGACGGTACGGCAGAGTACAATGAACGTCTTGCCGAGACGTTGTGCAATGTCGCGAAGATGGCCGTTGCGGATATGGTTCCGGCGAGTCTGGCATACGGCAGAGCCGAGGCGAAGAGGATTTCTTTCGTGCGCAGATACAGAATGAAGGACGGTTCCATCCGCACCAATCCCGGCGTGAACAATCCTGATATAGATTCGCCACTCGGAACACCGGACGAAACGGTTCAGGTAGTCCGCATCCGCAGAGAGGGGAAGGGCGATATAGCCGTACTCAATTTTGCGACGCATCCCGATGTGGTCGGCGGCGAGGTGATTTCCGGCGATTGGCCGGCTTTTGCGAGGCGGACGTTTGAGCGTGCGGAACCCGGCGTCTCATGCATCTTTTTCAACGGTGCGCAGGGTGATGTGAACCATGTATGCACCGATCCGCGTCCGGGCGAACGGGAAGGGCTTGCGCCAGACTTTGATGACGTCGACAGAGGGTATGAACATGCGCAGCATATGGGGCGCACGGTTGCCGCCGCCGCTCTATCCGTCTGGGGTAAGTGCGCTCCATTGCCGTCCGGGCGCGTAAGGTTCGATGTTGAGAATGTGATTGTGCCGTCGCAAAGGCCGAAGCCCGAGGAGCTTACGCAGGCCCGCAGGTTCGTTGCGCTTCACAGCGAGGGACGCGACGAGGAGATTCCTTTCAGCGGAATGGAGCTCACGACGGTCGTGGCCGAGGCGGGACGGATGCTTTCGCTTGAGAACGGGCCTGATTTCTTTGAGAT
>SUVZ01000351.1 GCA_015061765.1 Lentisphaerota bacterium | reverse complement strand
ACTACGAGACTCCGCTTGAGCAGGCCGTCGCTCCGTATGCGGACGTCGTCCGTCGCCGGGAGAAGTTCGTCACGGACTTCGCGGATTTCGCCAAGGCGTATGTCGCCGCGTTCGAGCATCGTCTGAAGGAGGTGCAGGACATGTATCGCGAACGCAAGTCGGCGTTCGACGACCTTTTCATAGGGCGTCCGTACGATCGGGCCGGTTCCGGTGCGTATCGCTGGTCTTGCATACTGAAAAGGCTGGACGCCTGCGATCCGCATCAGGTCGCGGAAGCTCTCAAGAAGACGATCCAGTCATAAACATCGAGAGTCGCAGCGGAGACGCTGCCCACAAGGAAAAAAGAAACAGGGTTTCAGAATGATTTCGATATCAGAGGTGATCGAGACGAACAAGATGATCCAGGACGAGAACCTGGACGTGCGCACCATCACGATGGGCATATCGCTGCTCGACTGCGCGGACTCCAATCTTGACGTCGTCTGCAAGAATATCTACGCGAAGCTCCTGCGGTATGCGGGCAAGCTTGTCAAGACGGGCGAGGACATCAGCCGCGAATTCGGGATTCCGATTGTAAACAAGCGCGTCTCCGTGACGCCGATCGCCCTTGTCGGTGCGGCGTGCTGCAGGCATCCCGAAGACTATGTTGAGATTGCCCGCGCTCTCGACCGAGCCGCGACGGATCTCGGAATCAACTTCCTGGGCGGATATTCAGCGGTCGTGTCGAAGGGCATGACAAAATCGGACGAGCTGCTCATCCGCTCCATCCCTGAGGCTCTTGCCGTCACGGACCACATCTGCTCCAGCGTGAACGTCGGTTCCACGAAGACCGGTCTGGACATGGATGCGGTCCGGCTTATGGGCGAAACCGTGAAGGCGGCGGCGGAACGCACGAAGGAGAGGGATTCCCTCGGTTGCGCAAAGCTTGTGGTGCTGTGCAATGCGCCGGACGACAATCCGTTCATGGCAGGGGCGTTTCATGGGGTCACCGAGGCAGAGGCGATAATAAATGTCGGCGTGAGTGGTCCAGGCGTAGTGAAGTGCGCTCTTTCTCAGATTCGCGGCGCCAGTTTCGAGACGCTCTGCGAAACCATCAAGAAGACCGCGTTCAAGATCACGCGTGTCGGGCAGCTTGTCGCCCAGGAGGCGAGTCACCGCCTTGGCGTGCCGTTCGGCATCATTGACCTTTCACTTGCGCCTACGCCGGCCGTCGGCGATTCGGTGGCGGACATTCTCAAGGAGATCGGGCTTGAACATCCCGGCGCGCCAGGCACCACTGCCGCGCTCGCGCTGTTGAACGATCAGGTGAAGAAGGGCGGCGTCATGGCGAGTTCGTACGTTGGCGGACTCTCCGGGGCGTTCATCCCAGTCTCCGAGGATCAGGGCATGATCGACGCCGTCAATGCCGGTGCTCTCACCATCGAGAAGCTTGAGGCGATGACATGCGTCTGTTCTGTGGGGTTGGACATGATCGCAATTCCCGGCGATACGTCCGCCGCCACCATCTCCGGCATAATCGCCGACGAGGCGGCGATCGGCATGATCAACCAGAAGACCACCGCCGTACGCATCATTCCCGTGATCGGCAAGGATGTCGGCGACACCGTTGAGTTCGGCGGGCTGCTTGGCTATGCGCCCGTGATGCCGGTGAACCGGTTCTCGTGCGAAGCCTTCATTTCGCGCACGGGACGCATCCCGGCCCCTATACATTCGTTCAAGAACTGACGGCTGCGCAAGGTCGGCAAGGGTACGGTGCAGACAATTCCATGCTATGGCCGAATGACCTCATTCGCCTGTGTTGAAATATGGTATAATCAGCAGCCATGAACTGTGAAGAACTGAATAAACGGTATGGTGCGCCGGGACGGATTGTGTTCCGTAATGGTCCGCAGGGGTATCCCGTCGTTGCTCTTGCAAACCAGTATGGGAGCGCTGAGATATCCCTTTTCGGAGCCCAGGTGCTTTCATACAAGCCGACGGGAAATTTTCCCGTTCTTTTTACGCCGCAGAAAGTTGAATTCGGCGCAGACAAAGCGGATCATGGCGGCATTCCAATCTGCTGGCCATGGTTTGGGGCGAATGGTCCGGAAGGGTCGTACGGACACGGCTTTGCCCGCCGCAGTCTCTGGCGAGTGACCGGCAGCGAGTATTCCGAGGACATAACCGAACTCACGCTAGTCCTTGATTGCACAGAAGATACGAAAAGGCTTTGGCCGTACGACTTTGAGCTTCAGCTCAAGGTGTCAGTGTCGATGAAACTCAACTTGGGGCTGAAGACCACCAATGCGGGCGATGTCCCATTCGAGATCACCGAAGGCTTCCATCCGTATTTCCTCGTGCGCGACCGTGACGCCGTCACGGTGCGCGGGTTGGATGGATGCGCCTTCTGCGATGCCAGGAATACACGAGAGGCGGATGCTGTCTGGACAGGGGATTTGGTGTTCAATTCGGACTACGACCATGTGTTTACGGTCAAGAAGAACGAGTTTGCGATTCTCGATCCGGGACTGCGTCGCGCAATAGCGATTGCCTCTCGCGGCAATGTGAAGCTGGTCTGCTGGAATCCAGGGGCGGGCAATATGCCGAACCGCAATCTTGGCCCTGATGACTGGAAAAAGTTCATCTGTGTTGAGCCTGCGACACTGTTCAAGGAGAATGCCACAATCAGGATTGCTCCAGGCGAGACGCACGAACTTCTCATGGCGATACAGGCGGTTCCCGAAAAGTGAAGCGTTCTGCGCTCATAGTGACTTCCATCCTCCACTGCACATCCGCACAGGAGACGCTTCGTGTGCAGGATACCGTGGCGGCGCTCCGTCGCAACGGTTGGGCGGTTGATGTGCTCACCCCTGTCGCGAGTCCGATTCTTGCGGCGACGCTTGCGCACGATGTGCGCATATTCACGATTCCGCGTCATCTTCCGTTTCGGGCGTTCGCCATGTTTCTTCGAGGGGTGTCTTTGGCGTCCGTAAGGGACTATACAATACTTCATGGTCTGGATGAAGGAGCCGGTATTGTCCGTGCGATTGACCGTCTAGCCTTCAAGCGCTTCGCATACATAGCCGAGGTTCATCATCCTGAGTTGGTCGGCAGGCGGACCGTGGAGCATGCTTCGGCGGTGATTGTACCGGACGAGGATACGCTGTCCCGTTTCACTACGCCTCCGCCGATTGCGCGCGTCTCTATCCTGCCGGATCCACACGCAGAGCTTGTGGACAATGCGTTTACGGCCGCCGAGTTCACGGCTGCGCTTGACGGGGTCTATACATATGTCTTGCGAACACATCCGGAGATAGAACAATGAAGAGGCATGCCAAGGCTGCATCGGGATGCAGGAGGAGAAAGGGAAAGACAGGTCCGTTGAGACGTTTTCTGCGTCGTTTCTCCATTGCTGCGGTTGTTGTCTATCTTCTGCTTTCGTCTGTCGGGTGTTGGTATGTCAGTCACCCGTGGCAGTGGATATCAGACAATCGCGACGATTTGCCTGCGGTCATCACCAGACCGCTGGAATATTTCGGCGATAGAGCCAAGATGCTTTTCGACGGGTTGGGGGTGACCGGTCACGATGCCGTCTACGAGCTTGACGAACCGCCTCCCTTGAATTCAGTGTTCTTTGCGGGGCCGCCAGTCCGTACGGGAGCTCCGGCGGTGGCGGATGTGCAGATGATAGATCGAGGAGAGTTTGTGGTCGGCTGGTCGCCATCTCTCAGGCATCCGCTCTGGGTGGCGTACCATGTGCCAGCCGAAAAGGCGTACGAGGCAGGGAGACGGCCCTCGTTCCGCGCAGATCCGTCTGTTTCAGGCTCTCCGTCTGCATCTGCGTACAAAGGAACGGGGTATGACAGAGGGCATATGGCTCCGAACTATGCAATAGCCACGCGATTCGGTACCGAGGCGCAGAAGAAGACGTTCTACATGTCCAACGTATCGCCGCAGAAACCAGGATTGAATCGCGGACCGTGGCGCGAGGTGGAGCATCGAATAGCCGATTTGTGGACAGCCAAATATGGTGGCGTGTGGGTGATTGTGGGATGCGTTCCCGGTGATTCGGAAGATTGTCTTCCGTCGGGTGTCGATGTGCCCAAGGCATATTGGCAACTGATTGTCTCGAATTCGTCCGATGGTGTGAGAGCTTTGGCGCTTTATATGCCGAAGGACATACCATTTTCGGCGTTTCCTGTGCACAATATCGTTTCAATCGATGAACTTGAATGCAGAACGGGGCTTGATTTCCTGTCGGAATTGCCCAATTTCTTCGAGAAGCCCATGGAGGCGCATGTTCCCACGCGCCTCTGGCCTGTGCGTTTTATTGATGTGTTTCGTCTGATAGGCCTGCGCTTTTGACGTCCAGACCTTTGTTTCTGATATACCCAGAAGAATGACGGAGCCAGATATTCCAAAACTATAATTTTTCGCGATAGGGATGGTTGGTTAGGATGCCTGTAGTAGGGTGCGTAAGGCTAACTGCCCTA
>SUVZ01000350.1 GCA_015061765.1 Lentisphaerota bacterium | reverse complement strand
TGGTGAAGGGCAAGCCCAAACCTCAGGTGTGCCTAGGATGGTGCGATGCTTCCGACAAATGGATATCATGCGCATATGCTACCCCGGTCGCCGACAATGACGCCAGCACTGACGGGTGGACACGTTATGAAGGCAGAACTCAGCCAATGCCGTCCAACGCCGCGATAGGGATGCTTCACTGCCATATGCTGCGAGGTGAGACAGGGCAGGTGCTTTTTGACGATTTCTCGTTAATGGAGGAAGGCACGGAGACGATTGCATATCTTGCATGTTCCGCAGTGAAAAACTCATTTACGCCTGCAGACGGAGCGATCCGCTTTGTGGCTTCTCTTCAGGTGAATACCGTGAAACATCCTATGGATGGTCTGAAGGCGGAGTTTGTCCATAAGAACGCATTCGGCGAAACGGTGCGATGCCCTGTGGACAAGTTTACGTCCGATCTGGCGGAGATCGTCCGCGATGCTTCGGAGTTTTCAATGGGCACACAGCATGTGGCTGTCTGCATCAGTGAGCGTACGACGGGAAAGGTGATTGCCGAGAAGATTCGGCGCATCGTCAATACGGAACGTCCTGTGCCCAGGCGTGTTACGTTCGATAAATTCGGGCGCACAATTCTGGACGGCAGACCGTTTTTCCCGCTAGGATGCTTTACCGGTCGACTCTCCGACGATGATATTGTGCAGTATAAGAAGGGACCTTTCAACTTTTTCATGCCGTATAACACGGTCTCTGAGGATGAGTTGGATCGATATCATAATGCGGGGCTGATGGTTGTTCCGTGCGTGATGCACAAGGTTCACGGATTGCGCTATTCGGTGGTGAGTGCACACAAGACTGAGGCAGAGAGTCACGCATGGTTCCGTAAATACGTCTCAGAAGTGGGTAAGCATCCAGCGCTTCTCGCATGGTTCCTTGTTGATGAGGTGCCTCTTGCGTTCGTTCCTAATGTCGCGGGCGTAAACGATCTCCTTGCGGAGATCGATCCTGATCATCCCACATGGGCCGTAACAGACAAGCCCAATCATGTGCGTGCTCTCCTTCCCTGTTTTGATGTTGTCGGGATGGATCCGTATCCGATAGGGAACAGGGGGAGGAGCATGGAGGTTTCGGTGTGCTCAGGCTGGGCGCAGAAGGCGAAAGAGGGGATGTTCGGCTTGCGTCCAATGTGGCATGTGCCGCAGGCGTTCAATTGGGGCTGGTACCGGAAGGAGGATGTCGGCAGGGAGGACGTGCGTATGCCCACACGGCAGGAGATAGCCAATATGTCATGGCAGGGTGTCGCGGCGGGTGCGAACGGACTATGCTTGTACTCCTTCGGCATCATCAGAAAAAAACTTCAGGGAAAGGAATTTGATGCGGCTTGGGGCAATGTGTGTGATGTGGCGAAGGAAGTAAAAAAGATGGAATCCGTTCTCCTGTCCGCTGACAGTCAAATCGCCGTTGAAAATCCGGATAAGGAAAGACTCGTCGTACGCACCTGGCGACATGAACGCCGCGATTGGGTACTGGTCGTCAATCGCACGAGGGAACCGGTGAAAACGTATCTTTCTTTGCCTCGTGAATTTGCCTCACTTGAAATATCGGCGGGAGAAGGTGTCTCTTTGGACGGCAAAACGCTGAAAGTGGACTTTGACGGTTTCGGGTATGCGTTTGTATCTTTGGCGTCTGGCGAGGTCTCGTCATTGTTGCGGAAACAGCGCTTTGCGGAACGCTTCGATTCGCTGATTGCGATAGGTACGCCATCCAACCGTATTTCGGCGTCGGATTGCGGGCTGGTCAATGGCTATGTCACATTCAACGGTTGGATTGAGGACGTTGCGGAACTGCGCGGATTCTTCTCTCCTCCGTACTATTCCGCACGGTTCAACATGTCGGTGCGTTTCAATGGTGAAAAGGTCAAAGCTTCGTCGCATCTGTGGCGTCCGGAGGTGCTGACGCGCACCGGTGCCGCTGGCGCGTGGAAGATCGAAAGCCGCCTCTATCCTGTTGCCGGAGAGAGGGCGGGAATAATGAGGGTTGAAGTTGAGAACGCATCTTCGTCCGAGCAGGATCTTCATGCCGAGTTCTGCGTCACGGGCGGTGTGAACATTCTGGAGAAGTGGGGGTTTGTGAAACCATATCACCAGAAGCCGGTCGAACCGCGATTAAAGGATGGCTCCATAATCTTGGAGGGAGAGGTCGATGATGTGCAGCTTGCGGTCGCGTTGCCGGATGGAAGCAAAACGTATCGTCTGCGCAACGTGAAGCCGGGCGAACGGAAAGTCTTCTATGTGAGTCTGGCGATTGGACGGAAGGGGGAGTCGCTGAAGTGCGCGAAGCGGTTGCTCTCAGATCCATCTTCTGAGATTGAGCGGTCAGTCTCTGATTGGCGACGGCGCGTGCGCGGACTTTGCGAACGAATGCCTGCGCTTGAGACGGACTGCAGAGAGCTTGAGCAGCTCTATTGCCGTTCGCTTCTGCATCTTTTGCTGAACGAATGGAGCGTTCCGGAGTTCAAGTTGCGTCCGTACTATGCTACTGGCGGAATGAACGGTGGTTGTGTATGCAACTACCTTTGGAACTACGGTGAGATATATCGTCTTTGGCCGATGCTGAACCCAACGGCGGCAAAGGCTCATGTCCGTGCGTTTCTTCGTCTTGATCTGACAAACTGTTATGCATTCGACCCGATCAGACTTGAGGCGCTTGGACCATACTATCCTGTCAATCATGAGAAGATACTTCTTCTCGCGCATTCATATGTGCTTGAGACGGGAGATAAGATATTTCTCAATGAAATGCTGGATGGCAAAACCGTAATCGAACGACTGGTGGATGCCGCTTTAGTTCATGATGATTTGTCGAAGCCGGCAGTACTGGTTGATTACGGTAACGGGAATCACCATCTTGAACTGAGGAAAGAATATCGTTACGACGGGATTATTCCCGACATGAACCTTCGTCGTGTTGTGTGCTTCCGTCTTGCTGATGAGCTTTGCCGGATTGCCAATTATGATCCCAGGGTCGATCTTGTCGCCCGTGCTACCGCGCTCAGAAAACTTGTACGAGAGAAACTGTGGGATGCCGATGCCGGATGGTTCGACAACATAGATACGAACAAGGGCTGCAAACGCGACCGTCGTTGGACGATGCAGATGTTCAAAGCACTTGGCTGGAAGGACTGGGTGTTGGACAGTGATGTGGAGAATGCGCTTGTCAGGCACTTGATGGCTGAAAGTGAATTTCTTGGTCCGTACGGACTGCATTCGCTCTCGAAAAAGGATCCGGCGTACGATGTGAACGATGTCGACAACGGAGGACCGGGGGCGTGCGTTTCGTTCGCTCCGGCGGTTGTTGACCGCCTGTACCGTGACGGACGCGTTGCCGAAGCGGAAAAGATATTCAAGCGTCTCTGGTGGCTTGGAGGGTCTTTGCCTTATTGGGGGGACTCGCATTATGCGGATCGAATGGATTATCGAAGGGACACACCCTTGCAGAACGACATCCAAGGTGCCGCTCTCGCTCAGACCGTTATTTTCGGGCTCTTTGGAATCGAGCCGAAAGCAGACGGCACGGTTGATGTGAATCCGCATCTTCCGAATGGTGTCGGCTGCATGAACCTGCGCAACGTCAAGATCGCCGGGCGTACATTTGATGTTCTGGTGAACCGTTCGCAGGGAGTGAAGGTGATCACAGGCGGGAAGCGCATCTCTTCGGCCCTTGGTGTTATGGCAACACTGCCTCGATAGTCCTGCGACCTTGTTTTGCAAGGATCCTCGATTTGTTCGGTGGATGAATTGGGGAGGGCCCCTGAAAATAGTTTGATTTAACGGCTTGTATTTGCTGATTTTGGAAATTATCCCTATTTCGGCATAGTCCACCCATCGACGACATGATTTCGTGTAATCTCATTTTCACTCAATAGTAATCTGGTTGAGAATTAGTCCGAACCATATTCTCATTTATTAGCCGTTTCCAGAGAAGTGAGAATCAGTCCGAAGCGTGTTCTCATTTCTCCGGGATTTAAGCAATCTCATGTTTCGTGCTAAATTCTCACAAATTGTAGAGGCGGTTGCAGAATCAGGGCATATCCCCCAGTCGAATGCTGTCCGTGAAGCGGATGCCTCGGCAGGGGGGCGTGTCCCTACGCCGCCGCGGCGGGCCGAGGACAGCCCGCCCTACCGAAATTGCAGAGTTTTGCAATTGCCTTGTGAGGATTTTTAAGGGCGGGATTCATGTGGGATGGAGCGGACGCATGAATGCGCCCGCACAGGACATGGAGGGCTGAGTCGACAACGCGAAAGTAAATAATCATGACGCATGAATGCGCCCGCACAGGACATGGAGGGCTGAGTCGGCAATACGAAAGTAAAATAATCATGACGCATGAACGGGGTGGGCCGCTTTATTTATGCAATGACAAGTGTTTCTATCCCTATGCCGCATCAAACGCCACTTGTTTGAGGTCTCTCACGCGCCAGTTGTGTAGCTCGTCAAGTCTTCCGGACTT
>SUVZ01000349.1 GCA_015061765.1 Lentisphaerota bacterium | reverse complement strand
CTTCAATATGTGGCGTTTCACTGCTTTGTCCATAGCGGCGGGAAAGATACCACATCCCCATCGCGAAGTCAATGAGAATATGGTTCGGACTGATTCTCATCCCCAATAAAACTGAGGCTTCGTGCATAAGTGTGGGTCGCTGAAGGCTTAATTTCGGCAAATAGCGATGCATTGACTTGAAGCGTGCAGAGTTGTGAACAAGCGCCCGTTCGGTCAGCGCCCTCAAAAGCTGGCTGGACGGGCGGGCGCTTGTTTGCAACTCGTCGGGACAGGCGTTTTATAAATGACAAAAGTCATTTGATATTCCATTATATGTTTACCCGAACCTATAAGGAGAAATCAAATGACGCTTAATAGAATACTCAAATTGGCCTTAAATCTCAAGGGGGCAATTGTAGAAAATGCGGATTTCAGCAAAAATCAGTATGGCGAAGCCTATTCCGTCGCCTGGCTTGTAAGAGCCGGCGTCAGTCGCACACATGTCGCCGAACGTTTCCGCATAGACTGGAAAACTGTCGGCAGATTGGTAAGTCAAGTCTGGCATGAACTTGAAGCCGACCCGTCAAAGCGTTTAGAAGGCCTGGAATATATCGGCATCGATGAAACAAGCTACACAAAAGGTCATAACTACATTACCGTCGTCGTCAACCATGCGACAAACATAGTGGTTTGGGTAGCAAAGGGCCATGGCAAAGAGGTGCTCGATCAATTCTTTCAAATACTTACAAAAGAACAGCGAGAAGCTATCAGGGCTGTTTCAGGAGATGGTGCAAGGTGGATCACCGCATCGGTCAATGAATATTGCCCAAATGCCATTCGTTGTCTCGATCCTTTTCATGTTGTTGAATGGGCGAATGCAGCCTTGGATTCCATGCGTGTTGATGCCTGGCGACGCGCTCGAGATGATCTCAATAAAATGATAGCGCAAGCCAAGCGAAAGAAGTACGAGCGAGAGTCGCCTGAAATCAAAGAGATGCGTAGACATGTCGATAAAATAAAGCACTCAAAGTATGCTCTTGGCAAGAACGAGGAAAATCTTACTGACAGGCAGCACGAACGCCTGTCGATGATTGCATCGGAAGATCGACTAATAGACCGGGCGCACAAACTGAAGGAGTCTCTTAGGAAGGTCTTTAAGCTTAACGACCCTGAACTTGCAGAAGAGTACTTGGACAAATGGATTTCACGTGCTCAACGGTGCAGAATTCCGGCCTTTGTCGAGCTTCAAAGGAAGATTAGACGCAATCGCACAAGCATTCTTAACACAATAAGAATCGGGCTTAGCAATGCAAGAATAGAGGCGACAAACAACAAAATAAAGCTCCTAATTCGAATCGCTTACGGCTTCCGGAATATCGACACGCTTATCAGCTTTGTAATGCTGTTTTGTTCTCAAATAAAAATTCCATGGCCCAGAAATAACATCCAACTCGCTAAAATAAAGGCTCAAAACTCATTATGCAACTAAAACAGACCCACACTTATGCACGAAGCCTCCAGATTTATTCGGACAATCCACCGTCACCCGAACTGTTTCATCAAACGCGACAGGACTGTAAATGTCACTTTTGAATTCAATCGGCAGCGGCACATGTTCTATCGCATCGGGATTCGATTCATTTCCCGCAAACAGAATTGTCACTGCGATTATGCTCAATGCCAACATCACCGCTTTGCCGCAATTTTTGAACACCACAACCAATCTCGCTACTTTTGCTGACGCGACAGCTCATCAATCAGCCTTCCGGCTGACTATCGCATCTACGCCTTTCGGCACGGAATACGCTACCTTCGGCTTGCCGTCGATGAGCTTCCATGAGACTGATATCCGCCCGATAGGTGTGTCGAGCCATCCTTCGGCCCAGTCCACTCCATGGAAAGGTTTTGGATCTATCCGCACCTTGTCGCAGCCTACAGCGCACTCATCCACCTGAATCCCAAGTATATGCCTGTAGAACCACTGCTCAACCGAGCCGAACATCGGATGATCGAGGCTGTTCGCCCCGGATGTCCCGTACCAGTTCTCCCACAGCGTCGTCGCGCCGAGGTCTATCATCCGCATCCATCCGGGCGCGCGATCGTTCAGGACGACCTTTCCGGCGATGTCCATGTCACCGTTGGTGCTCAGCACTTCCAGCAGATACTGCGTTCCGAACAGACCCGATGTGTTGAAATATCCCATTGCGGCAAGCTCTTCCTTCATAGTCCGGTAGGCGGCCCGCCTCTGCTCCGGCGCAAGAAGTCCCGAATGGTACAAGCCGAACGCCTGCGCACTTATGCAACCCGGCCAATAGACGCCGAGGGCGGTGACATGTTTAGCTCGAAAGCTCTCAGCTATCTTCGCGGCGAGCGAATCAAACCGCGCGGCATCGCCCTTTTCACCGATTCGCCGCGCCAGACCTGCCGTCAGCGACACAAACTGGTAATAATGAGCCGTGCCCGAAATCGTTTTCCACGGCGGCGTTATTGCCAGCCAGTCGCCGAGACAGTTGTCGGCAAGACCGCTTGGCCATACGCCTTCCAGCAATTCAATATATCGCTTCAGCGCAGGATATGCCTCTCGAACAATCTCCAAACCGCCGTAATGGCGCACAAGCGTATCAAGGAGGATGGGCACCGCCACCGTCCATCCTATCGGACCTGCGCGATTGGACGACCCTGCCGGCGCACCTCCGTGGATTCCGTTGAACGGCGCACACTCGGTGAACCATCCGTCAGGCCACGCCGCGTCAAGAAAGTCCCGCACCGTCTTTCTGTAGAAAGCCGACATATCGTAGTTGAGGCAGAGCGATTCCGCCGTCGCCGCGATATCGCCGCCATAGGCGAACTTCTCCCGTCCGGGACAGTCAGACTGCACGCTCTGCAGATTGTTGCGGAACGTCCTAAGGCAGATTTCGTGCAGCCTGTTCAGCCGCTCGTTCGAGCAGACGAACGATCCTCTCCGCTTGACATCCGCCGACCATGCGTACGCCTCGACGTCGGCCGGGACCAGAGTCCCTGCAATCCCCGCAATCTCTACATATCTGAACGCATGAAAGGTGAAACGCGGCTCAAAGACCGACTCCACCGCCGCACGGCAGACGCATTCGTCCCTCTGCTCCGCAACGCCATGAGGTTTTTGCGACGGATCCTTCATGTTGCCGCACACGGCACTCATCGGATTGAGAGTTCCGTCGCTCCAGAGAGACTCTCCGTAGCGGCATACGACACGCTGTCCGTCGGCCGTGTTGCGCAGAACGAGCCGAACCGTCCCAGCGATGTTCACTCCGAAATCAACGAGAAAGCGTCCGTCTCTCTGCCGTGTCACGGACCTCGGCTTCAAACGCTCCACAATTGCAATATGCGGGAAATCGCCGCGCGGCTGAATTGTCCCCTTCGGGCCGTAAACGACCCTGGCGGCATTCCAACGGGTGACGTTGCGACGGAAGTCACGCTTTTCACCCCGGTAGATACTGTTGAAAACCATAGATCCGTCAGCCGCCAGCCAATCCGAACCGGTCGGAAGCATATCAACCGATCCATCATCGCGCTTTATCTCAATCGCGCCTTTTACGCACGGCGTGCCCACGGCAAGATGTTTTCGCAGATTGAGATTTCCCCACATCTTCCACGGAAGCGGATTGTACCATCCGTTTCCGATCTCAAGACGGATTTCGTTTTCCAGCCCCATCCTCACATAGGGCGTCAGATCGTAGAAATCTTCCAGAATACGCGCGGAGTAATCCGTCCACGCCGAAAGCGGCGTCGCGGTGATGCGTACGCCGTTGACGTAAATATCGCAGAGTCCAGCGACCGCAAGTTTCAGCCCGACACCCTTCGAGTCAGCCGGCACGGAGAAGCGTCGGCTCAGAACCGAAGCCGGCGCATCGGCGAAGAACCCATCATAGTCGTCTTCCGCAGGCGGGCGATATGCTCCTGCGATCCACTCGGCGGCAGCGGCAAATCGCACGAGTAAAAGCGCGGCGGCGATGAACATTCCTGTCTTTTTCATGTCTTTTCAATCCAGCGAATGGTTTGTATGCAGTCAAGCAGATATCGCGGGAGATGAAAGAATCCCTTGAAACGGCTTCCTTTGTACGGATGATGGAGCCGCCCTCCGACAGGGGCGTATGCGAACCACTCACCTTTATCCCGGTCTTTCAATCTGTGCCAGGCGAACTCGTCTATCCGCCTGAAGAACTCGAGAAAATACCCGTCGCGGGACAATGCGTACGCCCTGAGCATCGCAGTGGCCGCCTCGGTCTGCGGCCACCACGCCTTGAGAAAATACTCATGGCGCGACATGGGTTTGCCGAGGGCATCCCGGAAATACCAGATTCCGCCCTCTTCGCCGTCCCATCCGAATTCGCCCATGATGCGAGTTTCCCGCAATGCGAAGTTGAGAATTTCGCCATTCCTGTCCGAGACCGAAGATGCCATCAGCCGCCGCATTATAAACGAGAGCCCTTCGAGCGCATGCCCAGGATTTACGAATCGGCCGAACTGCGTATCAAGATCGAAACCGC
>SUVZ01000348.1 GCA_015061765.1 Lentisphaerota bacterium | reverse complement strand
GGCGGCCCCAGTTCTGCGGCGCGACATCGAGCGCGTTGTAATCCTCCTTGTCGGGGCTGCCTTTCAGCACGGCCCCTTCGGCAATGTGAAAGTCCACCCCGTTCTTGAGGAACACGCTGCCGCACAAATAGATGCCTTTCGGCAACAGGACTTCGCCACCGCCAGCTGCGCTCGCGGCATCTATCGCCCGCTGGATTGCCGCCGTGTCTTTTGTCTCGCCGTCGCCCTTCGCGCCGTAGTCTCGGATGTCAAACGCGCCGTGCGCGCACTCGGCGGCCTGCGAGCCCCACTCCTTTACGTTGACTATCGGACTCGCCGCAGTGGTCTTGTGCGTGCCGCCCGCCGTCTTGACTTCATGAAACTGCACCGGCCCGAAATCGGCACAGACGGGATTCTCGGGATAGGAATCCACACGCTTCAGCAGGGCGTCGAGCGAAGCGCGCGCAGGCCCTTTTGCGTTCTCCTTCATCCGCAGCCACATATCGGCGTTGAAGAACATCCGCGGATGGTCCTTGCGTATCCTCTCCGTCAGCGCCGCATCGCCGGCGGAAGCATCCGCCGCCATTGCGGACGCGGCAAGGACGAGACTTCCCGCCGCAAGGATTGTTCCGCATATAGTTCTCATTTATGCTGCGTTCCTTTCGTTTTCACCTTCGCAATCATTTGTGACGAAATTCGCCTCGGTTTGTTGGTTTATCCTTCATTCCGCGGGACAGTATTCCACTGGGAACCAGGTGCGGTAGAAGTTGTCGCGCGTCCAGCAGTCACCGGCGGAGGCGTAGTCACAGAAGAACACCGTCGTCTCCAGCGCAGCTTCCGGATTCTCGTGGTGCGAGCCAATGGGAAGCGTCGCGGAAAACGCCATCCAGATATCGTCCGAAGGCGTGCGCACCGGTGCGAACGTCGACATGGTCTGCCCGTCCTTGATTCCGTATCTGAACGGCTCCATCAAGTCGCCATCCGCAAAACGACTGTCTCGGGCAAGCAAAACAGGCCCGCGAGTGAACGCGATTTGATGGTCGAGCGTATGGGCGACAACTGGCATGTCGAACTTCAGCTCCACGATGTCGCCAAGATTCCAGTCGCGCTCTATCGTGAAATACCTCCCTGCCGCTACGCCATCAAACGCCTTGCCGTTCAGCCTCACTTCCGTCCTTGCACTCCAAGCCGGTATGCGCAGACGCACGGGGAAGGCGCCTGCCGTGTGGCTTACAATTCTGACATAATCCGTCCTCGGATAGAGCGAATACATGTCAAACGCGACCTTGCGCCCGTCGGAAAGCTCTCCCCTCGCGAGCGCCGACGAATAGAAGTTAAAGGTCGCCGCGTCGCCGCGTGTCGTGAAAAGTTCCTTGAGAAAGCACAGGAAGCCGCGAGGGCCGTTCGACGTGCAGCAGTCGATGTGCATGTAGCAGTGATGCTGGCCATGCCAGCGGTTGCCGGAGAGCGGCGTGTAGCCCGCAAACTCTGAGCCGTCCATCTTCATGGCGGCGAGATACGCGTTGTAGAACGTCCTCTCTATCTCGTCTGCCCACTTCGGATCGTCCGTCACCTCGAGCAGCTTCTCGCAGAAGCGCATCCAAGTCATCGTCACACAAGTCTCTTGGAGGCGCAGATAGGGAAGATGCTGCTTCTTCGCGCCGTGGAACCACGCCTCGCTCGACGCACACCCTCCCGCCAGATTGACTTCCTCCTTCACGATGTCATCGGCGGTCGTCAGCGCCGCCTTCAGAAGATTCTTCAATTCTTCACTCTTAACTCCTCCACTCTTAACTCCTCCACTCATAACTTCGACGTAGTCGAGAATCCCCTGGTAGCAGCTCATCATCTCGTAGGACTTCCAGCGGTTGTGCTTCGACACATATCCGCCGTGAGAATCCGGCTTGTTGCCATATCCGTTGCGATCGGCGACCGAAACACCCTTGAGCGCAAGATCGACAAGCCGCGGGCCGCTCTCGGGCTCGGACATGCCCTTCACGATGTAGGAGGCGAAATCAAGATACTTCCTGTCGTTCGTGCGCCTGTAGAGCCATACTACGGGCTCGAGAATCGACGAGCTCGCATAGCCGGACCAGAAGCCGGTCTGCCAGAGCTCGCGACCGCGTCGACCATTCGGGCCAATCTCGGCGATCACGTAGTCGCAGAGCCTCTTCGCCGCAGACAAAACACGTTCACAACGCCGCTTGCCATCACCTTCACCTTTACCTTCACCGTTTCCCTTCACCTCGTTCTTGACGAGATCGTAGTAGTGCAGAAGCCCCATCAGAGTGTACTTCATGCCCCACACGTCCCAGCCCTCGCCGCAGCGGAGCGCATCGGGGTAGTTGCCGATGTAGCCGCTTGGCTCCTGCGAGGACAATATTCTATCAATGCCCCGCTCGATCTTGGAACGAAGTTCCTCTGCGGCTTTACACTTTACACTTTCAACTTTATACTTGTCATCAGTCACGTACCGCAGGTACAGGACGGATGCATGCATCCACTTGCCCCAGAACTCCGTCTGCCACCCGCCCTTCGCCGTCTTCTCCATGAACGGTGCGGTGATGTAATCCACGTCTTGCGCGACGACATGCCGCTCTATCATAGCATCCAGTCGCTCGCCGAGACGCCCCTTGAGCCGAACGTCGCCGACATTGCCGAACGAATCTCCAAGCGCGGCGAACGTAGTCACCGCCGCAAGGATTGCTCCGCAGAGTTTACCCATTTCATTTTCCTCCATTTTCATTTTCTCTCGCCAGATGGACGCCCGGCTACCGGACAATGATGAAAAAGCTCGCGGACTGGCTTTCGTAGCATCCGATGTCGACACGGCCCGCCCTGCGCTTGTTGCCGGCGAGGTCGAACGCATTTTTCATCCATTCCTGGTTCGTGCCGGCATCGCGCGCGGGGCTGCCGGACGCGAGGGAATAGTCGCCGTTGGCGGCATTCTTGAAAAGAGGATCCTGGTCGTAGAGGCATGTCTCGACCGTGCCCTGCGCGGCCGCGCCCTCGTCCGCTCCCGCGTCCTTGAAGTTCGCCGCCGTGCCGGTGCTGCCGTCGGAAAGCGTGTTCCCCCAGGAAATCACATTGCGCAGAACGACATCGGCAGAGGCCGCGAGGGAAACGCCGGCGCATGTCGCGCCCGCGTTTGTGTTCCTGTTGCTGGCCACGGTGCAGTTCTCGACCGTGCCGTTCGAAAGATAAATGCCACCGACGCTGGTTTTGCCGGATGTCGAGTTGCCCGCGACAAGACAGTTGCGCAGCGTGGCCGTCTCGTTGTTGACGGAGACAACGGAGGCGGTTCCGGAATTGTTCGTGACGATGCAATTTGAAACCAGCGCGCCGGCCCCGGTGAGGGAAAGGATGGAAGCTCCGCCGGAACATCGGGCCACCTCGCAGTCGCTGACGACCGCATTCGCCCCGCTGACGATAAAATATGGATTGCCTTTGGGCGTGCAACCGATGACACGGCATCCACGAACGATGGCAGGGCCGGTGACCTGGATACCGATTTTCGCGTAATCCTTTTGAACCGTTACGTTGTTCACGACGCAGTCCACGACAGAACCCCCTGAGGCCGTAATGCCGGCGGGATGGCCCCAAGCCGTTATGTCCCGCACCACGCAGTTTGTCGCAAGACCCTGCAAGACATAGATTTGCGGGCTCCATGTGCGGTAATAGGGATCCGCTTTAAAGGTAAACGCAGCATTCGTCACGGTTACTCCGGAGAGTGTCGCGTTCGCGTTGTTGACGCGGAATACGTGGATATTTTTATTTGCCGCAGGTGGTGCAAATATCGTATTCTCCGGGCCGTCGACTCCGATGACGCTTACGGCATTCGTGAGATTGTAGGCGGGAGTGTTATAGGCACTTTGGGCAGGAATCGTGTATGTGCCGGTCCTGACCTTGACGGTGTCGCCGTTTTGCGCTTTCTGGGAGAGAGCGTATTCGAGCGTCGCAAAAGGCGCGTCGCTCGTGCCAGGATTGGTGTCGGCGCCATCGGTCGCAACCCAATACTCGGTGGCGCGAGCCTGAAGCGCGGCCGCGAAGAGAAGCGCCGCCACGATGCGGAATGCAGAATGCGCAATGAGGTTGCGCAGCTTGACACATATGTTGTTGCTTGTCATCGTTGTTCTCCTTGGTTGTTAATCAGTTGAAAAGTTGAAAGGTTAAAGGCTGGGGCGTCACTTGAATACGAGCGTCGCGGCGGAGGAGAAGTCGCGGTGGGCGTCGATAGGCCAACCGCACGAGGCGTGCTTGCCGCCGTTGCGGATCACCATGAAATCCCAGCGGTCGCCAAGCCTTGGCTCGCCGCCGAGGGACTCGTAGGGGATGGAGATATCGAGCGTCCAGCGGTCGTCCGAGAATGCCGGCGTCGCCTTCGCGCCGGAATCCCACAAGAGGTCGTCGTCGCTCGCGTCCCACACGCCGCCCGCGGGCGTGACGGCGATTTGCCGGCAAAAGCCGTTGCCCGTATCGATGAAGATTTCGATAGATTCGTCCCGCCAGTTGGTGTGCGCGTCGTGCTTG
>SUVZ01000347.1 GCA_015061765.1 Lentisphaerota bacterium | reverse complement strand
CCCAAAGGATCCTGAAGCGGCGCTTAAAGCCAAGCTTGAAGCCGCCGCCAGAGCCGAGGCGGTACGTGCGGCGTGGGAGCGGGCGAACCTCCCGCCGGAGATCGCCGCCCTCCGCCAGGCACAACGTGACGCCGCCAAAACCAACACCGTTACTGTGACGATTGAACACTGACCTTTTATTAATAGTTTAAACGCCCCTCAAAGCAGGATTGAATCCCATTTGAGAGGCGTTTTATTATTTTACCGAATAGGCTTTATTTCAATCTCTTGAGCGCTGATATTTACCAAATGCCCGATCGCGCCTCCAAATCGCTCAAACCCCATCAGTCCCGCATAAAATCCCGCAATCCTCCCGCCTTTCCCGTTTACCAGCCCCTACCCTATCGTTCAGGGATGAACCTGCCGGTCATCCTGCCGACCCAGTTCTGGATCTCCTCGGCGGCAAAACGCTCACCTGGATGCGCCCGGTCGGGAACAACTATTTCCATCGGCGTGATGGCGGCAAAACATATGCAGAACAGTGATATCATTTCCAGTGCCTTTCTGTGTTAGGGAACAATAATGCGGGAATTCCGGTCAGTGAAATCCCCATGTCTTCAAATCTTCCGCGGTCTGCAGGACCCACGGAAAGCTTCCACATTCCGGGCTTTGCGGGGCCTCTCTGAAGGTGCCCGCACCATGCCGATATGCAGCT
The DNA here is from genome assembly GCA_015061765.1 of Lentisphaerota bacterium. The sequence continues at coordinate 3,821 of SUVZ01000347.1, read as the reverse complement.
GTTGGACCACGCGACGTTTCCGCCCGGATCGAGGACCGATGCGCCGCAGCATTCGCGCCCCGCACCGCCGACCATGGCCTCAAAACGCATCGTCCCAGGCGGAACGAAGAACGCGAAATCGCCATTTGTCTGGACGACTAGGAACTCCCGTCCGGAAATGTCAAAGGCTATCGGACAGTTCGCCGCATGGAACGGCAGTGTGACGCCCTTCCGCGTCCGCACGACGATGGTGTAGAAACCTTTCGCCGGGGCGTTGATGGAGATTACGCCATCATCGGGGAACTCACCCTTCGCGAGCAACTGTCCGTCAGGTCCCGTGATGGTGAGCAACGTCGGAATGCGCTTGCCCTTTTTGTTTACAGGCGGCTTGGACGCCTTGACCTTGAGCAGACGCGGGGAGTCGGCGTAGGCGACGATCCTTGCGCCGTTGCGGCACCTGACGCCAAATCGGCCGAAGAACCTGAGCATCTTGCCAGGCTCCGGATCGGACACCGTCACGTTCCGGTATTCGGGGGGAACCGTCTTGGACACGATGTCTGGCATATTGGACAGGAATACGGCATTGTTGCGGAGCCATTCACCGTCCATGGGAATGTCCTTCCCGTTCTCTCGCAGCATGCATCCAGACACTTCACAGTCCGGACGGGAGAACGGACCTCCGGCAATCCCGAGCGGCATCACCTTCGGGTTCTCAAACACGCAGTCCTTGAACACGACGCGCCCCCCGTGTCCGCCGCCGCCCACATTGTCACGATCGAACCTGCACCGTTCAAAAGTCACGTCATACGTCGGCGTCGTCTCTTTCCATACACCACCGACGGACAGGCTTACGCCCTGACCAGCGTTGCCACCGAAGACACAGTCCCTGAACACGATGCGGCGTATCCTGTTGTAGCTTCCGTCCGGTTCGATGTCGACGCCGGCGGAAGGCGGCACTCCGCGCGTGTTTAGGAAACTGCACCGCTCAGCCGTAAGACCATCGCAGAACGTCACGCTGAGCCCCTGCCTTACGTTGGTGTCGATGTAGAGATCCTCGAGTGTGATGTCATGGCATCCGCCGTCGTTGACGTCAACCCTCGGAGGCATCTTGCCGCCCACGTACACTCCGTCGCCGCCGCCATTGACAATCCTAAGTCCCCACACGCGCACATTTGCCGAATCCCTGATGCAGATGCTGTGGCGGAACTCCGATTTCCTGTACGGCGGATTCAGGTAATCCGAATGGTGCATCCTGACCTCGCCCTTGCCGCCTATCGTCAAGTTAGTGCAGAAGTCCGCCGTGAACATTTTATCGTTGCCATTGATGAACGCCCCCTTCTTGGCCTCCACGACCGCTCCTTCCTCGAAGAATATCTCCTGCTCGCTGCGGCACTTGAGCGGCAGCGAAATCCAGCGTTTCGCATCTATGACGACACGCTTCGCGCCTGAGTCTATCGCAGCCTGGAGGAAGCGCGTGGAGTCAGCTGCGTCATATCCGTAGTCCGACACCCTCACCGACGCCGGAGCGGGAGTGTCCCTGCGCGGGCTGGCGGACACACGCGCAACCTCTGCGGCGGAGATCTGCCTCACCGTCGCCCCTTCCTCCCTTTTAACCTTGAGCCGAGAGATGAGCTGACGGCTCAGAAGCGTCGCACCGGACTTCACCACAATCTCAGTACCGGCGGCGAATTTTGCGGAACCGAGAATCTCAAGCACGCCTTCCTCGACAACGATCGCACCAGCCGAGTAAGCGCCTCCGATCGCAACGCGCCCCGAACCTGTCTTTGAGAATCCGTATGCGCCGCTGATTGGCATGTTGAGCGTGTAGTCCGTGCAGTCGCACAAACCCTTGGGGAACATGCGCGCCATGAAACGCACGCCTTCGCCCGTGATCTTGATTCCGCGGGCGGAGTTGGGCGACACGCCGGTCTGGACCGCGAATCGGGCGTAGGGACCAAGCGTGATCGCGTCAGCACGGGGTGCGAGCGGCGATCCCGCCGCGTTGGCGTGACCCAGCACAAAATTCGCGCAGTCGCTCACTTCGAATTTTCCGAACCAGTTGACGCTGTTCCCCGAAAACGGAAACTGCTGTATGTTTCCGGCCGGATCAACCTTGCATCCCTTCTCCAGGAGTTTGACGGTTACCGTCTGGCGGGCATCGCCGGTGAACGGACCACTTACGCCCCATGCCATGTTGTATGTTGGAGTGTGCTGCTTCTTGTTGTAGCACCACAAGTGCTTCCCACCACTTTCCGTGCCATGCACGAAAACGGCAATGTCATGAATCCATGCGGAGTTCCAGCCAGCACTGCGAAACATGCCGTTGTGCCAATGGACATGGTAGCCTGACATCAGACCCGACGAATGCAGAACTGATGCAGCCTCCGGAGAACCCGCAGTGCCGACATGCAACTGTACCTCACGGCATCTCATGTTCGCGCTTAAAGAACAGGTGCTTCCGGATGGAATTACACGCCTATCGGCTCTTTTAAGCTCAAATGCCGTTTCTCCCGACGAATTCGTCCACACCGACGGCATGTCAAAAGGTGCGTTCACCTTCATCGCTTTCGCGGCCGCCTCATTGTAGTACCACGTCTCCGCACATGCGGAAAAAGACGCGGCCAAAGCCGAAGCCAAAATCAACGGATGCATATTGTCAGACCTTTTATTGAGCCCTTGAGTTCATAGACATCACAGGAGATGGAATCAATCTCAACAGTCTTCTTTTCGATACTGAAAGATGCATAGCGCGACACTCGGCCGGAAAGAGTGAACAAATCCCTTATGTCCGCGTTCCCGGGGGGAAGAGTTGCCACGACCGCGGATATGGAATCGCCGGCATCTTCAGGAATCGAATCCTCGTCAAAGGCAAGTGCGACCTTTCCGGCAGAACCGTCGTCCGTCAGCACCGAAGGGGCAACCGTAAGACCGGTCGCCAGACCGCAGCCGACCGCAAACGAAGTGTTGTTCGAGAACACCACGGAAAGCCCTGCAGCGGAGGCGTCGCTGAGAAGCGCAAGACGCCCCTCGCGCACCTCCATCGTACCGGACGCTCCGGTCCCGTCTGCGCCATACGATACAGGTCCTCCCAGCCTGAGCGTACCCGCGCCGATCTTGCAGAATTTACCATTGATCCGGAGCGGCCAATCGCACGAGAACGTGATTCCGCCCTGGCACTCTACGCCGGCATTGTTCACATACCATCCACGGTTCATGTTGTCAGGAACTGCGACATCGTTGAGAGGATACAGGAAAGCATAACGCGACAGCGTAAGGGCATCAAACTTGAACTCATCCAATTCGCCGCCGAAATTGTTTGCGTGGTTCACCCTGACGCGCATGCCAGATGAAAGATTATCATCATTATGACCAGTCATTGTGATTCTTCCCTTGTAAGCGGAGTTGTTCCCGGTCAATCCACTCAGTGCAGTACGACGCCTAGCGGTCATCTTTAGCGTACCGGCACCGGAGACATCCGCGCAAAGGCATGCAGACCCCCGTGTACTACCCGACAAAATACGATTCGGATCATTGTAGGTGGATTGAAATGTGAAAGCCGTTTCATCGTCGTATTCTCCGTGTATGAACAGTTTCCCTCTAATATTGTGGTTGCGACTCCCCGAATATCCCTGGATCAAAGTATATGGAGGATTTACCGTCACGGGGCCTTCGCTCGTCAGAAGTAACAGATTATCTGCGGCCTCACTGTTATATTCACTGCAGGAAAGTGTAAGTGAATCGCCTTCAAATTTGACATTTGCTTTGCCGTAATAAGAACTATATTTATTTGTAAGCACATAATCCGCGCCTTCATGAGGAACTTTTTTGTCTGACCAGGTTTC
>SUVZ01000346.1 GCA_015061765.1 Lentisphaerota bacterium | reverse complement strand
AATCGAAGCCCATCACGGATTCGTAGAACCACTTGAAGAAGTCGGGATTGCGCTCCGAGAAGGTAAGACTCGCCTTGGGCGGTTTCGTGGGCGTCATCCCCCGCTTGGCAAGATGTCTTGCTATTGTCCTGTCCATGGTCTTCCCCATTCCTGTTTCCTACCTGTTCCATCTGCATTCCGGCTGAAGCGGCCTTGGTGCTACAGCCTCCTTGTCGAGTCGACAGAGGCGTCTTCACCTCAAGAATCCAATGATCGTGTGCGCCTATCTGTCCCAACGGCGGAAAATGATACCAAAAACCACCCGGGAAGTAAATGAGAATTCACTTCGGATTAATTCTCGTGTGATTGAGGCTAGTGGTGAGAGACACGAGAACAGAACAGATTTCGCGCCATCATCGTTTAACGAGATTTCAATTCAGAATAAATCTCATAGGAGCTGACAATAATTTACGGTAGAGTGGATTAATGCCATCGGTGTATAGGGGTGTCCGAAAACGGGGCGGTGATGTCTGGAATTTGGACACTATTTTCTCCATATCCAATGTTTGCGGATATGGCACACTTTTTGCATATAGATTCGCGTCGGGTGGTTCGACATCGAAACAGATAAGCAAGGAGGTGCAAGATGAACATAATCGCAAGAACAGCAGTTTTGATAGGTTTGGTGTTGGCTCCGATCTGTCTTGCTGAAGCGAAATGCTGTGGACGTAGGACTGTGGTGCGCACTGTCAGGAGTTGCGGCGGCGGGAACGTACGCATTATCGGAGGTGGATGCAAGAAATATTCATGGGTCGGTGATGTTCCTGCGTGGAAAAGACTTCCTGATGATTGCTCTCAGTTTGAGAAACATGAATACGAGCGTTTTAGTAGGGCTTTTGCGCTGATACCGGAGAAGATACGCAAGCAGGCAAAGAAGAATTTCAAGCAGCGCATGGAATATCTCAAGCGCCCCAATGCGGCCCGCGACCGTGCAGTGTTTGCCGCAAAACTCGCAAAACGCTCCAAATTTCAGCGTAATAATCTCTCTGACGAATATGCGTTAAAGATGTATGATGAAATGCTTGTATATGGGCGTTCGCTCATATTTGGACACATGGGATATGAAATAGGCTGGCTTGCAGAGGAATACGGCTTTACTAATGTCGCCAAGTTCATAAACAAGGTGGAGACGACTTCTGAGAAGAAGGGGCGAAATCTGGAATATCCCATGAACAATCCGGAGTTCAAGGCGTTTGCCGAACTTGCAAAACAGGCTTCTTACAATGCATGGAACGATTTCAATCGTCGCATAAGACAGATGAACAGCATCTATGCTGACAAGATGGCACTCCGGAATGGACGTACGGCCACGCACCGCAACGGGAAAAGGCTGTAACCGCAAGGATTGCCCGAAACGGCAAAACATGATATCATTAGGCGCTAATGCATGTAAATGAAATAAGTTTTCAGGAAACTGAAGGAGATTGAGATATGGACAACGGAAATTCGTTCCTTACATTGTTCCTTGCGCCGGTGGCGGCGTATCTGGATGACGAGTCGGTTTCGGAAATCATGATCAACGGGAGCGACCGGATATACATTGAGCGCAACGGAAAGCTTGAGGAGGTGCCGGAGAAGTTTGTAAGTGAACCGGCGCTCAAGGCGGCTGCAACGAATATCGCTAAATCGGTGGGGCGCATCCTTGACGAAATGCATCCACGCCTTGATGCCCGTCTTCCGGACGGTAGCCGTGTACATACTGTAATACCTCCGTTGAGCCGTACCGGAACAGTCGTATCAATCAGAAAATTCAAGAAGGAGACGTTGACTGTTCAGCGGCTTCTTGAATTCGGAAGTCTGGATGAAAAGATGCTGAATCTCATCCGCGCCATAGTATGCCTTCATAAAAATGTGATAGTGTCCGGCGCTACGAGTTCCGGAAAGACCTCTGTGCTGAATGCGGTTAGCTCGTTCATTCCCACGGGAGAGCGCATTCTGGTGCTTGAGGATGCCAGTGAATTGCAGCTTCAGCAACGCCATGTAGTGCCTTTTGAAACCCGCAAACCCGACAAGAATGGACAGGGTGAGGTGACATTGCGTGATTTGATCCATTCGGCGTTGCGTCTGCGCCCCGACCGTATAGTCATCGGCGAAATACGCGGCGGCGAGGCTCTTGACCTTTTGCAGGCTCTCAATACAGGTCATGCGGGCAGCATGAGCACGATACACGCAAATACTCCGCTCGACTGTCTGCGGCGCATAGAGACGTGTGCATTGTTGAGCGGCATCGAAATCCCGTTGCAGGCATTGCGCGCCCAGGTCGCGGGAGCCGTTGATATCGTAATTCATACGGCGCGTTTCCAGGATGGTTCGCGCAGGATCGTTTCGGTGGCGGAGGTGTTGCCACTCAATGGTGGTGAGTACTCCGTTCGGGAACTCATGCGCTGGCGTACGCAGTCCATTGGAGCAGATGGCAAGGTGTCGGGGGCGTTTGAAATCCTTAACGAGCCTACGTTTGTGCAGACAGCCCGCCTTGAAGGGTTTGATCTGACAAGGCAATAAACGCAATTTGTGGGAGCAGATTCGCTTGTTTTTCTGTCGATTGAGTGGAGAAAACAAGGTGGGCGAATTTGGTGTTATTTACTTGCGTGATATGGTATAATTTTGGGCTTGCCATGAAAAAGAAATCGATAGCATTCATATTGTCTTTAGGCATCACCGCTGTTGCGTTCGCAAACAGCCTTGGCGATGCCCGGCTTTCGTTTTCCACCAAAGGGCCTGACCGCTATGCCGACGGGTCAGTTGTGATGGATGGGGAGGCCTATGCGCTCGTATGGTCGCAGGACGGAAACTTCGATGGTTTTTCGGCGAATGGAGAATGCATTGATTCCGAGGATCGGATTGTCCTTATTGCGCCGATTGCAAAGAATGGGTGCTGTCCATCGGTTCTTTTCCAGATTCCGAAGGCGGAGGCCGAGGAGCTTGCGGGTGGCGAGTATGCCGTTTATCTGCTTGATACACGCATCGCTTCGGGCGATACGGTGCGTCCGTGCGGAACCGTAAACGGCAAGCTCGCCCTGATGAACGGATACGGGGCGACAAGCGCGAATCTTGCGGTCGGGGCGTTAAATTCAAAAAAAGCAGAAGAAATCGCAGAAGATAAGGCTGAAGGTCAGATTGCATCCGTTCTTGCCGCCGTTCCTGCAGACTGTGCCCAGCCGCGCATAAAGAGCATGCGCATAGAAGGCGATAACGTATTTATTACAGTCGAGAACCTCAAAGGGTTCATGCGCGTGAGTTCCGGAAGCGATGTATCCGCTTCGGACGCCGCGACCGCCGCCGTTGAAACTTCAGGAGAGAGCGGCGAAGTGACACTGGTCACTAGAAAGCCAAATGGTTCATCTGGCTTCTTTAAGGTGATTCGTAACGGCAAGTGAGGGTACGGTCATGGGAAAATCTTGTTTTAATGCTGAAGCGCAAATGCGCAGAGGTTTTGCGAACCTTTTCAAAAAAGTAGCGTTGTCTGTACTGTGTATGGCGGTTACGGTGACGGTTTCGGCGGCCATTGAGACTGTTAACACAACAACCGTAAAGGTAGAGACGCTTGATGATCTTATTGAGGCATTGAAAGACGCTTCGATAGAGACAATCATCGTAAAGAAATGCATCACCCTGGAAGATGGTACCGTTTTAGACGGTCAAACTACAGGTGCTAAAAACAAGACAATCCAAGTTGAGGAGCCGTTTTTGCCTGCAGACGGACGTGTGCGCATCGGTTTAGCGGCGGATGGGAAAACTACGCAGATCATTGAACCCGAAGAAGGCAAATACAGTACATATAACCTCTTTAAAATTGAGGCGAATTCTAAAGTTACCATTAAAAACGTCACGTTAATGGGCGGCTTTACGGGTACTCGTACAGTCGGAGACGCGCCTTCAGTCGGCGGTATCGATAACTACGGCTATCTTGATATGGAGGGTGTCGATATGCTTAGAACGGGCACCGCTCTTTTAAATCGTCCTAATGCTCGCGCGCTTTTAGTAAATTGCAATATCGTGCGTAATGCCAACTGGTATGGCGGCGGCATTCTTAACTTCAGTCAGCGTGACGGTGATACCGATAATTATATTAACGGCGGAACGCTAGTTATGGAAAACTGCTCGTTAACCGAGAATGAATCACTCGGTCCGGCTCACGGCGGAGGCGCCGCGGAAAACCAGGGACTTATGCTCCTTAACAACTGCGTTGTCGCCAATAATGCGTCAACCGAAATCGGCGGCGGTATCAATAACTGTAAGGGCGGAAAGCTTTTTGTGATGAATTCGACGTTCACGGGCAATATCACCACATCTGAAGAATATGGAACAATGGCCGGCGGCGCAATCGGCAATGCCGGTGGAGCGAGCCATGTGCATATCGTAAACTCGATCCTCGCCTACAACGGTTATGATGACGGAGAAAGCGTTGTTTCCTCGAGTTTGGGTCGATATAATGAAGCTCAAGAAGTACATTGCACAATGCAGCATTCAGTCTATGACG
>SUVZ01000345.1 GCA_015061765.1 Lentisphaerota bacterium | reverse complement strand
CTCGACTTTCGGGACGTAGAACGTAACATTCGTTATGGCCGTGCAGTTGATCCATACGTAACTGCCGTTGAACACAAGGTTTGTGCACTCCGGGGCGACGAAGGTGACGTCCTTGAGCGAAGACATCCCGCGGAAACCCGCAGCCCCGGCGAGGCTTGTGCCGGTGTAGGTTATCTTCGCGTTCTCCACGCCCGAGAACGACTGGAAGTTCGCCGACTGTAGGTTGTTGAGGACAAGCGTCCCACTGACGTCAGGGCTTGCATACTGCCCGCCGTTGTAGAAGTTCGTTACGCTCGCAGGAATGTAGTCGCCCACATCGCCTTCGAGTAGATTGCATCCGTTATAGATGTTCTGCCCCATCCAAGTGAGGTTCGGGCAGTCGAGGACGACTTTCTTGAGCGCCGTGCAGTTGTAGAAGCCGCTGTTCATGTTGCTGCCGAGTTTCACAAGATTCGGGAGGCGGATGAGCGCGTTCGTAAGCCCGGTCATGGAAGCGAATCCGTCAATGGAAGTGACATTGCCGCCCGTAATTTCGATATTCTTCAGATTTTGATTGGTGCCAAACGTCAGCGTGTTGTGGCCGTCCGCCGCAACGCTATCGAAGGCATCAATGAGGAAATCCGAAATGTCCCAGGTCTGCCAACTCTTCGCGTATGCTCCGCTGTTCGAATGGAACTTGATTGAAGTAATGGCAGAACCATCCACCGTCATGTTGCGGAGATCGAGAACGCCTGACCCGGCGGCGATGTTGCCAAGCTGGATGACGCCGCTCTCTATGTCCGTATAGTCGTTGATGAGCTGGATTGTCCAATTGCCGTTGGAGATGGTTTTCGGATTAGTGGACGAGTCGTATGTCCAAACATTATCGGCGCGGGCAGACGACACCGCGCAGAACAGCGCAGCGGCGATCAGGAGGCTACAATAATTGCCCCCCTGGGTAAACCTGTTGTTTCGCGAAGTTATCATGGCATCCTCCTTTTACGAGTTTGGGAACATTCTACCACAACCCGCCCAAAAAGCATACCCCCCTAAATTAGGGGGGAGGGCAGCGAGCGATTTATGTAAGGAACTTGCAAATTGATGGCTTTTGCGCAGTACGCATATATTGGCGTATATGTGTGTTTTGCGCTAACGCGCGACCACGAATGGGCGGCACGGGGGCGCAGTTGTACCGGACTCATTCGACCTCGACCGGAATCCACACCCTGAAGAAGCTTTTCCCGTCGCGGGTATTGCCGGCTGACGCGAAATCGCAGAATCCGATCGGGCGCGGCATCGCCGCATAGCGCGAAAACATGCCTGTAACGGCCATGTAAACTGACGCGCAGGGCGGCTGCGTCACTACAAACCTGTCCGCATCGGGCGCGGCAAACGACTCTGAAAGATCTCCGTCGCCGAAGCGCACGTCGCGCGCAAGCAGAACCGGACCTCTCGTGAACGCCATCATTCCATCGAGTTCATGCCGCTTCACGCGGCCGTCGAAAATCATTTTCACCTGATCGCCGCTCTTCCATTCGCGCTCGAATACAACATAGCCGCCACCGCCGAGCTTCTTCTCCTCGCCCCACGACGTCTTCACCGTCGTCGCCTCGCTCCATGAAGGCATTCTGATACGAAGTGAGAATCGGCGGGGCTCGTGCATCGACAGCGTGACGGCTGACTCGAGCTTCCGCGGATAGTCGTTGAACTGGTCGACGACAACGCCAAGCTCCTTTATCCGCACAGTCCCGCAGACATGCTGATTGACTGTAACGACAGGCCCGGACGACATGACTGCCGATTCGAGGAAGGCGACGAACCCGCGTGCGCCGTTCGAATCGCAGCAGTTAGCCTCCATGCGGCACTGCCGCGGATGAAAGCGCTCGCGCGTTCCGCCGAGAACGCCGTAGGAATCGAATGACGAACCGTCCGCGGCGAGACCTCCGAGATAGGCGTTGTAGAATGTCTTCTCGATTTCGTCCGCCCACCTCGACTCGCCCGTTACCGAGAGAAGTTTTTCGCAGAGACGCATCCATGTTGTGAGAACGCACATTTCGGAAGCGACGGCGCAGTCGCGCGTCTGCCTTTCCGCGAAACCGCAGAACCTCTCGTGCTGCGTCCCGCCGCCGGAGATGTCGATCTCCTCGGCGGCGACTTGCGACGCGATTGCGACGATGGTGTCAAGAAGCCGCCTGTCGCCCGTCTCCTCGTAGTAGTCGAGGATCCCCTGACAGCAGCTCATCTTCTCGTACGCCTTAGTACCGCTCTTCGCAGACTTGCAGTCCTTGAGCGGAGTGTTCGCAGCGGCTAGACGGAAAATCTCCGGCCCTTCGGGATTGCCGTCAAGCTCCTCCGTGATCCACCGCGCAAAGTCGAGGCAGGCTCTGTCGCCTGTGCGTCGATAAAGCCATACGACAGGTTCAAGCACGGAGCAGTTCATTAGTCCGTTGAACGGCCCTTCCGCCGCAAGCGACCGCTTCCCCGGCCCAAAGATGCCGGTCAGCCAGCGAAACACGCCGCGACAGGCGTCAAGCGCAGCCATGTCGCCCGTGGAGTCGTACCAGTGCATGAGCCCCATCATCGTGTACTTTGCGCCCCATACGTCACAGACCGCTCCGCGCACATCCTCCCTGTAGTTGCCGATATATCCGTCCTTCAGCTGCGTCGCAATCACGGCGGCAACGCTTTCGCCTATGCGCCGCTTCCATCCCTCGTCGCGGCAGTAGTCGGCGAGCGGCACTGCCGCGTGCATGTACTTGCCCCAGAACTCAGTCTGCCAGATGCCGGGCTCGACGACATCCCAGCTGCCCTGCTCGGCCTTCCACTCGTACGGCGAGGAGAGGTATGCGCAGTCCTTGCGAGACATTTGGCTGCGGATGCAGGCGTCGAGTCTCTCGCCCGCAAGAGCGAGCACCTTCATGTCCGAAAGCGGAAGCTCGCGCATCGCGGAGCGCGGCGCATCTGCCGCGATGGATTCCGCTGACATTACGGCGGCAAAGGCCGCCACGACTAATGATGCTTTGTTGCTCATGCCGCTATTGTATCAAACGGCGACCACGTGTTCCACCCCGTAAAATTAGGGGACTACCTGGCGCAGGCCTTTATGTCGGCGATGGCCATCTCGTTTGACTCGGAATGGAAGCCGTAGCACTGCAAAAGACGGGTTTCGTCGCATTGGGCGTAGATTTGCTTCGAGGTCTCGCCCGTGAGGTAGTGCCAATAACGCGTGATATAGCCGGCGTAGTAAAGCGCTTCGGTATTGTAGCGCGGCGGATTCTGCATCGGCTTGAGTCCGTATTCCTCCACGACATCCTCGTAGATGTATTCGTTGCCGGCCCACTGGAAATGGTCGAATGACGAATCAAGCCCGGCCGCCGCCCGCGAATTCATGAATGCCTTGATGAACACCTTGGCGTCGATGTCGCGACTGTCAAGGCTCTCGAAGAGACGTCCCTGATTGTCGCACTGCTGCATCTGAAAGACATCGAGCGTCACAGCCATTTCCTCCCCGTGGCTTTCTCGATTATCTCCGAGAAGAACATGCCGTCACGGCGATGCTCAAGCCGGATGCGGTCAACCATCTTCACCGCGGCGTTCCGCTGGCTTTCCGAGCGCGTGCGCAACGCCGCACATTCATCTGACGAAAGTGCGCGCTCGCCCGCAATCCTCACGTGTTCGCACGCCTTTGCCGTCTTTGCGCAATACTGGTCGCCGAGCCCAAGCGCCTGAAGAGCCATAAGCAGACCGACATCGGAAATAAAGTCGTTGAAAAACCAGTCCAGCACCACAACCATGCGGTCATTCGCGATCTTGCCGGCAATCACGTCGCTTGACTGCACGATCGGCAGAAACCTGTCGTCGTAGCAGGACCTGAACCGATTGGGAATCACCTTCCTGTTCCATGCGACGAACATCGCCCATTCGACATCCGGCTCAAACCGGTGGACGCGCAATCCTTCAAGGTCGAAGTCAATGTCGTAGAACTTCGGAGATTCACCATGGCAAATGAGCGTCAACGGCTGTGTGCTTTCCGTACCCATGTAGAAGCCCCGCCCGAAATCGCAAACATCACGGCTCACGGGGGCGACCGCTCCCGACAAACCCGACTTAGACCCATGGTAAAGCCGCATGACGCTTATGGCTCCTTTGGCAGTTGATCGGCCGTATACACGGCCCCAGCGATGTAGAAGAACTTACACACGCCGCCTATTATACCATATTTCAGCGCAGCGGAATGGAAACCGCGCGCACCCCGTCAAATTAGGGGGGGTGCGAAGATACGGTCGATGTGGAGAGACGATCTACGCGCCGGTGAAATGCGGCAACGACAACATGTCTTCAGTCGAACAGCTTGTCGGAGCGAGAATCCGCGCGGCAGGAGTCTGTGACCCATACGTTCCGGAGCCAAGGCGCCAGCTTGGCCGTCAGCTCTTCATCGCAGGTCTGAACGACATCAAGGTTCTGCGGCCAGCGCCAAGCGACCCCTTCGACGTGCCGGAACTCGGCGACACGAAACTGATGACGCCGGCCGAGATATCGCGCCTCGA
>SUVZ01000344.1 GCA_015061765.1 Lentisphaerota bacterium | reverse complement strand
TATCTCCGCCGACCCCTCCATCTCCTTGTATTCTCGCTTGACCTCATCCTTCGTCATCATCATCTGCTTTGTGAAGTCGCGCCCCTGGAACAGACGGTCCACGACGGCGATCACGATGTAGCCGAATGCGGTGTAGCACGCCAGACGCTTGAGCATAAGCGACACGCACGGGAAGATGTCGTCAATCGTTCCGTAGCACATCGTAAGCAGCTGCGGCACGGCGGCCCAGATTATCTTCCACACCAGATAGCCCAGGAACACCACCTTGACCACATTCTTCAGGAACTCGAAGAGGTTCTTCTTGGCGAATATCTTCTTCGCCCCCTCGACAGGATTGAGCTTGTTCATGTCCGGCTTGAGCGGCTCGAGCGTGAACAGGAAACCGATCTGGACCGTGTTTGCGGCGATTCCGACAATTGCCGCGCAGAGGACGAATATGAAGGAATGCTTGCATATCATCACGGCGGCGAGCTTGCCCGCCTCACGCGGCCCAGCAAGGGACGGCTCGTTTATCGTGGCGGCGATGTAGGACATCAGATCCGCGAAATCGTCCACAAGCATCACACCAAGCACCGCGCAGAGACAGAAGCCCAGAATCAGGAGCGCGGTTGATATGATGTCCTTGGAGGTGCACACCTGACCCTTGTTGCGGGCGTCCCGCAGCTTCTTCGGCGTCGGCATCTCGGTTTTCTCGCCGCCCTCGTCCGCCATCAGCCGCCCTCCTTAAGGATCGTCATCGCCGGATTGAGGATATCAGTCTCCTTCGTGTACATCAGCATGTCCATGATGAACGGAAGATATATGACGAGAAGCGCGATTCCGAGCGCGGACTTTATCGGCATCGACAGGAAGAACACGTTCAGCTGCGGAGCGGTGCGGTTAACGAGACCGAGTCCGAGCGTGGCGAGGAACATCACGATTATGACCGGCGCGGATATCACAACCGTCTTCCGCATCATGTCATCTGCGGCGAAAAGTATGTTCGTTGCGGCATCAGACGTCATCTCCACCCCTACCGTAAACACCGGCCATATCTCAAAGCTCTTGTAGAGCGCCCCGAGCAGGATGAGCACGGCGCCGCTCACAAAGAACATCGTCGATGCGATCTGCGTGAAGAATATGCCGAAGGTCGAAACCTGCGTTCCGCTCAGCGGCGAGTACACCTCGCCCATCGTCGCGCCGCGCTGGTTGTCGATGAAGTTGCCGACGTTCTCCGCGATCCAGAAAGGCACCGCCGCGAAGAATCCGATCAGAAAGCCGATGAACGCCTCCTTCAAAGCGACAAGCGAAAACATCCAGAGGTTCGGTTCGCCCGGCGGCATGGTGTCGTGTATGACGGGTATCACGAGAAACGAAAACGCCAGCACGGCGGCGCGGCGCGCAATGCCGGGGATCATGGAGTCTGCCAGCGCCGGACATACAGCAAAGGCGCCGCCTATGCGCGCCATGGCGATGACGGCGGCAAGTATCCAACGATGGAACTCTACGTAGTGCATCTACCTTCCGAGCAGAGGGAACTTGGTGAAGATGTCCTGCGTGTAGAGCAGCATCTCGCCGCCCATCCACGAACTTGCCGCCATTATCGTGACCGCAATAGCTATGAGCTTGACCGCGAAGCCAAGCGTCTGCTCCTGAATCTGCGTGAGCGCCTGCAGCAGGGACACGATGAGGCCGATCACCGTAGCCACGATGATCGGTATGAGCGAGAGCCTGAGCACGAGTATCAGGCATGTCTGCGCATAGTCCAGAAGCTGGGCCTGATTCATCAGATGTACCCCCTTATCAGACCCTGGATGAGAAGCGTCCATCCGTTCACCATCACGAACAGCAGCAGCTTGAACGGAAGCGATATCGTCACGGGCGACACCATCATCATGCCCATCGCAAGCAGTATGTTCGACACGATTATGTCTATCGCTATGAACGGCAGGTACACAAGGAAACCTATCTGGAACGCCTTGGTGAGTTCGCTGACGCAGAAGCTCGGGATGAGGATGTGGAAACTCTCAGGATCGACCTTCGCCTTCTCCTCGTCAGGCTTCGCCCAGAGGCGCTCCGCGGTCGACACGAAAAACGCGCGTTCACGGTCGCTGGTCTGCCGGACGAGCCACTGCCTCAAGGGCTCGGCGGCCTTGAGAGCGAGATCCGTACGGTATTCCTTCTCCGGTTTGTTCTCCTCCCGGTATTTGTTGAAGAGATCCCAGCTTTCCCCCACAACCGGCGCCATGATATAGAACGTCAGGATCAGCGCAAGCGCGTTCACCACCATGTTCGGCGGGATGGACTGGATTCCAAGCGCGTTGCGCACAAGGCTTATCACCACGACTATCTTCAGGTAGCTTGTGGCGATCATCGCTACGAACGCAACAAGCGAAAGCCCCACAAGAAGGGCTATCAGCGCAAACGGATCCGTCTGAAACATCACAGCACCTCCTCGATGACAAATGCGGGGCTGGAGCACAGATTCCCGAAACGCCCGCGGGCGATCACATCGTCTCCACGGCGAAGCTCCAGTTCTGAAGGCTCAGGGATCGGCGGCAGATTGCCGTCGGCGAAATTCGCGAACGTGACAGGCGTCTCGCCTCGCGACACTACGCGGAGGCGCCCGTCCGCCGGAACGCCGCAATGCCATTCACCGGACACGCCGGACGCCAGCTCAGGAAGCATGAGATAGTCTCCGGCCGCCAGCCCGGCGACGTCCGCCTCGGGGAGATCGAACGTCGAATAAACGGCACGCGCCGGACGCTCCATTGTCCGCAACGACTCGTGATTGACGTCCAGGAAGCGGAGCTGCCCGAAATTGCGCGCCGTGGACGGGCGCACATCGAATACGTACGATGCCTTGATCCCGCCAGACACCAGAGACACGACATCAAAAGCCATTCCGCCCGCACGCTTCGCGGGATCGTCAAGACCGACCACACGGACCTGACGTCTTGAAACGTTCTCGATGAGCTGAAGCAGATCTCCGCATTCCTTCTCGATGAGCGCGAGGACAAGCGCCGGCGGAAGGTCTGTCTTCCGCGACCAGAGTTCATGGAGATCCGGGAAGGATTCCCGGTTTCCGATTCCGAGAAAGTGCGCATCGTCATCCAGCGTAATTGCAATGCCTATCACATCGCGCGGTTTCGCCGCCGCCTTGCGGAGAACGCAGCGTTCGTCGCCCCACTGGCACGGCATCGCCCACGCCGGATGCGAAAACAGCTCTTCCGCAGACGCCTCCGAAATCCCCGGCCATGTCTTTAAAATGTCAAACGCGCTCATCCGTTTTCACTCCTCTCCGCACTGCGACAGAGACGCGCCACGAATGCACCTTCTCGGCAAGATGCTGTTCGAACTGCGCCCTGTTCGCCTCGACAATGGTCTGCACATCCTGCGTCGCAGGATTGACGACAACGGTCAATGTTCCGCCCTTTGCGACAATCTGCACCTCAGATCCGCCAAGTACCTCGGGCTGAAGTCTTACAAGCATCTGCCCCTCACCGTTCACAAAGCCCGACGACACGAGAACCGCATCGGCCACGGCCTCTGCCGCCGCAACAAACATCCGCGTCACTTCTGCAGGAGCGACCGGTGCCGTTTGCTTCAGAACCGCCGCCGCAGGCAACTCGATCGGCAACGGAGCGGGCGCGATGATCTGCACCTGCTCCGGCGAGGCCATCTGGCTTACCCGCTGAGGGATCGGAGCATCCTGCAATGCCTCCGCACTCTGACGAGATGGCACATCACGCAAAACCGATGCGCTTGGGCGGGGCGGAGTATCCTCACCCCGCCACGGCGCACACATCTCCGGCGCGTTAGTGACAACGCGCCCTGCCACTTTGGATAACTCCCCGACATCGCATCCTGCCGCTTGCGGCGCCACATCCTTCTGAGGACACGAAGCATCTTGCAGCACGACCGCACCTTGAGAATGCGATGCATTTTGCTGGATGACCTCCTCTTGGTAGGATGGCGCGCCTTCACGCCACTCTGATCCCACACCAGCACTTTGATTCGGTTTCTCCGAAACTGCAATGCCGTCCTTCACCCCTTCGGCATCCCCTACTCTCTCGACACTGGATTTCCCGCCACAAATCTCCGTCTTACCGGAATCGGACAAGGTCTGTGCAACATCAGGGCACAAAACTTCCTGACATGACGACGCATCCTCATGACGGCGATTAAATTCGATGGCAGGGTCCTGCGGAGGTTTCATCGAAACAGAAACACCGTCACATTCATCTGCAATTGCCGACTGAAATCTTTCTGCGACAACCGGATCCGGTAACGGCGCAAATCCGTCGCCCTTTGCCGTCCGGCCGAAAAGGCCAAGCGACACCCCCTCACATCCTTCGGCCTTGACCGGTTCAATCCCTGATAAATTCTGCGTCATCTATCACCTTCTTTCCGGTAAAATCCTCGAGCTCGGATTCTTGACTGTGTTCCGCCGCCTCCGCCTCTTCCGCCTCCCATATGGCGCGGTGCTCGGTTATCTTCATGCGGTTCTTGGAGGCGGACACAAACGCCAGTCGAGACGACTCCGCGTTGTCGCGGCATTTCTGC
>SUVZ01000343.1 GCA_015061765.1 Lentisphaerota bacterium | reverse complement strand
AATAAGGAGAGATTCTCTTAGTACCGATTGAAGATGGTCGGGGCGGAGGGATTTGAACCCCCGACAGCCTGCTCCCAAAGCAGGTGCGCTACCAGACTGCGCTACGCCCCGAAACGAATCACGAAGAGGAACGGTCGGAACCGTTGGCTTCGGACTTCCTGTGCATCTCGTACTCTGCGATACGGCGCGAGATTTCGCCGGTCATGTCATTCTTTGTGGCAAGCACGCCAACGCGGATCGCGTGGAAGATCGCCTTGTGCGACGAAGATCCATGCGTGATTATCACCGCGCCCGGAACGCCAAGCAGAGGCGCTCCACCGTAGATCTCCGGATCCATCTGACTCTTGAGCGACTTGAACGCCCCGAGCAGCAGAATAGACCCAAGCATGCGCACGAAGTTTCCACGGAACTCGCGCTTCATCCAGTAGCTCATCGCATGAGCCACAGACTCAGTGGTCTTCAACACCACATTGCCTACAAAGCCGTCGCATACAACCACGTCAGTACGGCCCTGGAAAAGATCATGCCCTTCCACATTGCCGCGGAACTCGATCGTATCGACCTTCTTGAGGAGACCGAAAGCCTCCTTCGTAAGCTCGTTGCCCTTGCAGTCCTCAGTGCCGATGGACAGCAACCCCACCAATGGCGTGGTGCGGTTGAGAACCGCATGGGAATACGCACTTCCCATGATCGCAAACTGGGCAAGCCATTCAGGATGGCAGTCCATGTTCGCACCTGCATCAAGCAGAAGAAGCGGCCTGCGCGGCAGACGCGTCGGCAACACGGTGGCGATCGCAGGACGCTGAACACCGCGGATACGGCCCAGCGTCAGAATCGCACTTGTGGAAACCGCACCGGAATTGCCGGCGGAAACGAAACAATCCGCCTTCCCCTCCTTGACAAGACGCATCGCCACATTGATTGAGCAATCCTTCTTGTGGCGAACCGCATCAACCGGCGCCTCGTCCATGCCCGCAATATCCGGCGCATGGACAACCTCAAGCCTACCATCGGCAAGCGCCGCCTTGACCTTGGTCATAAGCGACGGCTCGAACTTGAGGAACTCCGCCTCTATCTGCTCCTTGCGCCCGACGAGGAAAACCTTGAGGTTCTCCATCTCCGCAACAGCCTTGACGCCGCCCAAGACAATCTCGCCCGGAGCCTTGTCTCCACCCATTGCATCAAGCGCAATTCGCGTCATGAGAAACACCCCTTGGAAGGGAAATCGTTACTTGGCGCTGACGCTGAGAACCTTGCGGCCATTGTAGGTGCCGCACTGAGGGCATACATGATGCGCCTGCTTCATCCCACCGCACACAGGGCAGGACTGAACCGAAGCGAGAATCGCCTTCTCCAGCTGAGCAACACGCTGACGCTTGCGCATCTTAGACTTTTTATGTTTTGGCGAGGCCATTTCTGTTTATCCTTTCTTTAAGTCATCCAAAGCGTCCCAACGGGAATCAGGCGCTTCCGTCTCCGTTTTTTCGATTCCCGGACAATCTTCGCGACAAACCGGGTAAGTCGGTAAGTCGAGTAATATACACTCTCTCAGTTCCGTTGTCAATTCCACAAATTCAGTTTTTTCATTAACTGCAAAACTTGCCGCAAAATCATGTATTTTTACAGTAAAATCGAAGTCCTCTCCACATCTCGAACATGCCGCCTCGAAGTCCTGTTCCAATTTTCCCCGAACCAGCAGCTCTGTTCCGACCAAAATAACGCCTAATTCGTAGCGAAGCCCCGCAAACGGCTTGAGGAATTCATCCTCCAATCCGTAGATGGAATCATCAAGCGTACCGGACAGTTCAATCCCTTCATCCGTCACTTCGGAAAGATATACGTTTAACTCCGTATCCACTTCAGCCTCCCTTCATCCGCGCAAGGACGGCCGACGTGACCATGGACGAAACATCGCCGTTGTAGCGCATGATCTCCCGCACGGTCGATGCGGTGACATACGCAAGATTCTCGCTCGGCATCATGAACAGCGTCTCGATCTCCGGAGCCATCTTGCGGTTCGTGAGAGCCATCTGGAACTCGTACTCGAAATCGGAATAGACCCGCACGCCGCGAATGACGGTATTGACCCCATGCGTACGGCAGAACTCGACGAGAAGCGTATCAAGGCGCTCGACAACGACGTTGGTCAAACCGGCCTTCTCTACATCCTCACGGATCATCGCCATGCGCACATCGCAGTCGAACATCGCGCCCTGCTTGGAACTCGTTCCGGCGACCGCCACGATCAGCCTGTCGTAAAGGACCGCGGCCCGCTTGACAAGGTCGAAATGACCTAACGTCATCGGGTCGAAAGTTCCAGGATATACCGCTATTCTTTCCATGTGTAAACGGCGTGAATTATAGCATAAACTGTTTTCAAACTCATCTGGATTATTACTTCACCCAACCTAAGCAGTATCGAACCTGATTTCCGACAGGGAGGCATTCTTTCCGCACTGCTGCTCGAGAGTGTCATCCATTCGAAAAACACCGCGAAGACTCAATGTCTTACATTCGGTCCGCTGCAAACCATCCGTCGCAGATCAACAACGGCAGTTTCAGCGAACAAAACCGTCACTGATGCACTTGCACTTATTTCCGACATGGCATGCGGCGGATTGACGGCGGCAGACGTTGTCAAACTCTTCAACTGTTCCAGAAGAGCGGCTGAAATCCAGTTCAGAAAGGCAACCGGCAAAAGTATTCTTAACGTAATCCACGAAACGCGACTTGAACGGACAAAGGTTCTGCTTACAAACCCCTATCAGCAATTGAAGTCCATGTCCGACTTCTGCGGTTTCAAAAGTCAAAATTCCCTTCGCCGATTTTTCCGCAAGCAGACCGGCATGACACTCTCTAGCTGGCAGAAGTCTCTAGCATCGAAATCATCGATGCGAGGCGGGCGAACCGCAAACGCTAAAACGGATCGGCCTCCCAGATAACAAGCTTCAGAAAAGCGTCATCTGCCCTGGAATGTCGGAGAGCTTCTTGCGCGGGCGGCGCACGATCTTCTGCGCATCGACGTCAAGGTCGTTCGCTTCAAGATTCGCGAGTATCCGCCCCGCACGGTCCACCACCGCCTTCGGCAGACCAGCCATCGCCGCGACATGGATGCCGAACGACTTTTCCGCCACGCCCGGCACGATACGGCGCAAAAACACAATCCTCTCCCCATCCTGCTTGACGCGGACGGTCCAGTTCTTGACCCCGGAAAATCTGTCCGCAAGGTCGGTCAGTTCATGGTAGTGCGTAGCAAACAGGGTTTTCGCCTTTACCTGCGGATTCTCGTGCAGATACTCCGCCACACTCCACGCGATGGAGATTCCGTCAAACGTCGATGTGCCGCGTCCGATCTCATCCAGCACAATGAGCGACCGGGGCGTCGCATTGTTCAGTATGTTCGCCGCCTCCTGCATCTCCACGAGGAATGTCGAGCGCCCGCGCGAGAAATCGTCGCCAGCACCGATACGGGTGAAGATGCGGTCGAGCGAACCGATTCGCATCCTTGCGGCGGGAACGAACGATCCCGCCTGCGCCATGGCGGCTATCGTCGCAACCTGACGGATGTAGGTGGATTTGCCGGCCATGTTAGGACCGGTGATGAGCATTATCTGATCACTGGTGCAGTTCAGCGAAGTTGAGTTGGGGACGAACGGCTCGGCATCAGGAAGCTGCTCGATGATCGGGTGGCGGCCATCCTCAATCTCCAGCACATCCGAATCATCGACCTCCGGGCGCACATATCCGGCCGCAAGCGCGCGGTCCGCAAAGGACAGCACCGCATCCAACTCGCCTATCGCAACGGCGGTCCGCTGCACAGCGGCCGTCCGTTCCGCAATCCGGGCGACAATCCCCTTGAACAGTTCCTGCTCGAGCGCACAGGACTTGTCCTGAGCGCCTACGACCTTCTGCTCGTACTGCTTGAGTTCGGGCGTAATGAAGCGTTCGCCGGTGGTAAGTGTCTGGCGGCGCTCGTACTCCGGCGGAGCCTGATGCACAAACGTCTTGGATATCTCAATGTAGAAGCCGAACACGGAATTGCGGCGCACCTTGAGAGTCTTGATGCCTGTACGCTCAATCTCGCGCGACTGATATTCCGCGATCCAGCGATGCCCTTCAGCGGCGAGATTGCGCAGTTCATCAAGCTCCGGGCTGTAGCCTGGAGCGATCAGGTTGCCTTCTGAGAGGATGATGTTGGGCTCTTCGGTGATGCCGCGGTCTATCAGATCGACAATCTCCGTTTCCGGCATAAGGCGTGACCGGATATCCGACAGCGCCGCGCATGCAGACTCTAACGAGTCCTTCAGGTCCGGAACAGGACGCAACGACGCCGCAAGCGCCTTCAAGTCACGTGCGTTCGCCCGGCCCGAATCGACCTTTGCGATAAGGCGTTCAAGATCCCTTACACCATCAAGCCTGGACTGAAGGATCGACAGCGTGGTGCGATCCCTCACGAATGCCTCTACGGCGTCAAGACGTGCATTGATCTCCTCCTGACGGCTGAGAGGCTGACGCAGCCACGCCGCCAGACGACGCGCTCCCATGGGGGTCTTCGTCGCATTG
>SUVZ01000342.1 GCA_015061765.1 Lentisphaerota bacterium | reverse complement strand
AGAGGGTTTTAAACCCACCGCAAAAACTGCTCAAAATCACTGGAATGTAGCCAAAACTCATGACTACAACATCCCTTCATGCCCTTAATGGGATGCTAATGATTCAAATTATATCATATGTACCGCAGTCCTATGCGCCGTAGTCATATGCGGCGGAAACTCCCTGCACCGGGGAGGGGCAGCGTCCCCGCTGCCCCTCCCATTCAGGAGGTTTTGCAAGCACCTCTCTAGATTATGGTGTGACTAAATCTTATCACATACATTTGCCTTAACCCCAACCGTACAACGCGCAGCTTGCGCGTTGCATTTTGAAGGGTCTGTCCCTTCAAGAATCAACAGAAATCATTCAATTAATCAAATATCCACCCACTCTTTTTAACTTATCTCATTTTCCCAAAGGGTGTGTCCCCTTATTTTCTTGCACGCATTGGCGGGAAGCGGACGTGAAGTTCCATCCATGTGGTAAAACCCATCCGTTCTGATGATGTTGTCGTTGACCCGCTTCGCCCTGATGTCGCACTCCCTGATCAGTCGGCTCTTTTCGTCATAGACGGCAACGCTTATCGAGACGGGCTGGTCCTTCGCATGGAACGCCGAATCGTTCACCCAGGCCTCGATACGATAGGCTTCGCCGGGTTCCACACGAAACATTTCGTTGTGTTCGATCCAGGCGGGCATTTCACCTTTCGCATATTCAAGCGCAAGCGCACGGGAGCCATCCAAGCCCTCACCGTCGGCCACGCTCCATTGCCTGGACGGCAGATTCCATCTCCCCGCGCCCTGCTCGAAATCGTCGTTGAACGCATCGTCGGTGAATGCACACGGTGCAGCCAAAAGCAGCGCGCAATAAGCCATGAGGTTTGTTGTGTTCATGTCTGTTTTCCTTTCTGATTATCGAACTTTCCGACGAACACGCCGTTGCGTCCAAGCGATACTTCGCGTTTGCGTCCGTTGGGCAGAGACAGCACCGCCTTGACGGATTCCGTCGAGATATTGACTGCAATCAAAAGCCCGCACTCCTTCAGCAGCGCCTTAACACTGCAAAATCCATACGACGCCTTCTGCGGCCCTTCGACTATCGTCACTTCCGGCTGAACTGCGGCATCGCGCGTGACAAGCTGCGGCG
This sequence comes from Lentisphaerota bacterium, assembly GCA_015061765.1. The sequence continues at coordinate 3,439 of SUVZ01000342.1, read as the reverse complement.
ATAACGCGGTCAACTCCCGCGTTATTCGCGCCAATGCGGCAAAACGTTCAGAAGTGGAGGCCGCACCTTCCGCGCCCTTGCGTTTGCTAATGACGCTTGGCTCATATGTGTAATAGGCAATTCCCCTCCCACGGCTCGCAAGCGCAAGGAATGTCATTGCGCGCAACTCTTCTTTTGTCGGGTATCGTTTCCAATATCCCCATCCGCGAAAGGACTGGATAAGCGGAACTACGCAAGGTGTCGGCGCACCGCCCACTTGCAAATCAGAGTACGCGATCCCAATGCCCTTCTGCACTTTCGCAAGTTCTTCTGGCTGTGGCTTCTCGTTGCGCATCGGATACATCTCGCCGACAAACATGCCCGTCCACCTAGCAAATCTCGCAAGGGGACCGCTGAAGCCGCATGCATCTGCGTGACCTGCTATTGCCGCAGGATCAACGGCGTCTATCAATTCTCGGTCTCTGGCCAGTTCATCGGGGATGCGATGCGCAGCCGTATCGTCGCCAATGCACCAGCCAAGTACCGACGGATGGGAACGCCCCTCCATTATCGCCCTTCTTATTGCCGCATCGCGCCCCTTGCCGCCGCGCGGTCCCGGCTCAAAGAACACTTTGATTCCCTCCCTGTCGCAGACGGAAATCATTTCCCGTCCCTGCTGGCTGAAATATCCGTGATACGTCGAGAGCATGTTGAACCCTGCGGACTTGAGTTCCATGATCGTGCGACTGATGCTGTTCCCGTGCAGCGGACTCTCTTTGACGCCCCAGATTGCGATCGGGAAGAAGGGACGTCCATCACGCAGCACGACTCCATCGTCGCGGACCGAAACCTTTTCGTGCGCCGCCTTGCCGCGCGTGAAGCAGACAAAACGGCTCTCAAGAGCATCGTTGCCGCGTCCGTCCTCGACGGAGAACACGAACTCGTGTATGGAATTCTCCGCCCACGGCGCCGGCGGCGCATACGTGGCAACGTCGCCCTTGAACACAACACGCTCCGTGATGTCGGTACCGTCAAGCGAGATTGCAACCTTGGAGACGCCGGACGGATCGCTGATCCTGAACGAAACAGGAGTGGCGAAATCAGCATTCGGAGATGGCGTGAGCCGTTCGACCTTCGGCGGCAAGAGATCGTCGTACACCCAGGGCACCCCCTCCTCCTTTTCGACGTACTCGATGCGCGAAACAGCGACAGACTGCCCGCATTCCATGTTCGGATAGTCCGAACAAATCCTCACGCGCGCAAACGCTGCGCCCTCCGGCACCATGTCCGAGATTGCGGAATCGCGATAGGCCGTCGGAGACGTGCGGATAGGCATGGGCGTCTCCACTGGGCTGTCCTGCCCCAGCGCATCCTGGGCAAGCAGCTCCTTCCCGTCTGCCGCATACCACAGGATAGCAGGCATCGGCTTCGTGAATCTAAGCTGCACGTCGCTCTTGGTGCGGACTTTCACGGCAAAAATCTTACCGTCATGGACACGGAAGCGTGGGGTCGTCAGAGACCAGTATGTATCAATCTTTCCGGCGGTCTCATTCTTGAACACAAGGGCGTTTTCCCCACCATGTTTCACCGTTTCCATTGAAAGACGGTTGCAATAATTGATGAAGGCAAAGCCATCCGTATTCTGGAAATCGAACACGACCGCACCTACCACAACACAAGGTAAGACAATCTGGGCTAACGCCAAAGCGCCAAACGCCCTTACCGCATTCATCTGACAATTCATCTGACACCCTCCATATTCTATATCGCACCCAGATTGGGCTACATCTATTCCGTAACCGTCAAGCATAGGCGAAAACCTATAGCACCACTACCGCCTGTGTACCAAGGAAGTTGGCTTATGCGCATCGCTGTCCGCGTTTGATACGCAGCCGACGTAATGCCACCTCCACGAAGAACGCGCTTTGAATCAGAGTCAGCCTTATCAGGACCTGGCGGCTCCGTCTGGCCATCGGACGTAAAACTAGCATGCCAGTCAAGACACCATTCCCACACATTGCCGGTCATATCGTACAACCCAAAAGCGTTCGGCAGATAAGAACCTACACGAGCCGTGCCATTTGAAGTTCCCAATGTCGCAGCGTAAGCGCTTTTGCCAATTATCGTGCCATCGGGTCCATAGCCGTGATTTTGGGCGTAGCGTGCTATCTTGTTCAAATTCGCAGGCGAAGAACCGTCATTGCCGTATATGCAGTCGTATCCGTTGTACCAGTCATTTGTGCTCTTTGCACGGCAGGCGTACTCCCATTGCGCCTCCGTCGGCAGATCAATCTTTGGAGCACCATCAAGCGCATTGCGTAAATTGCCGAGAAAGCTCCCGGATGTCACTTCGTGCGAGAGGTTATCGGGCCATTCTGCACCAACCGTCGTTGCCGCGCCGCGAATGTTTTCCCATGTAACCCCTTTGTCGAGCGGACGTGTATCCCTGCACTCTTCAAGAGAATAAAAACTCGGCCAGCTATTCTTAAATTTCCAATACTGGTACTGTGTCACTTCAAACACCCCCATGTAGAAATCATTGGTCAACGTCACGTTATGCCGTGTCTCGTCACCATTCGTCCATTGAGTACCGGAGGGAAAGCCCATCTTGAACATCTGGTTCTTGGCGGGAACCTTGCGCATGACGAGGTGGGTCGTCGCATACTTGGCGTCGTTCGTAACACCAGTCCAGATAAGGATGTCGGAAACTGGCGTGTCGAATGCCGTAAATGCAGTATAGTTCGTTTCTATTGTTCCGTATTTGCCGTTCAGCAAGTCCGCACGAGTGACGTCGGTGCAGGAACCTCCCTCAAGGTCGTAGATTTTATAAAGCACTTCGCCAACGTTTGCCGCCGACTCGGAGAGCGAGAGCCTCACCTTGAAGTCTGCCATTGCAATCTGCCCAGTACCAAACGCCTTCACCGGGTCAATTGTGAACGAATAGACACCACCGCGAGAAATGCCGAAACGCTCACCTGTGATAGCGTTTTCAAGATTAGGGGCGCTCAACAACTCGTTACCGCTAAAGGCCGTCACAGTTACGTCAACGGGCGAGGTCACGCCGGTTATGCTATACTCCACCCTCACGTCGGTAGACCATGGCCACTGCTGGCGCACTACCACCTGTTCGACCGTTGCAGCAGATGCCGTCGTCACCATTGCCGCAGACAGCGCGACAATGCCGATTCTTGCTGTTGATGCTTTCATTTCTGTTTTCCTTTCCGATTAACCGTTAAGAAGTTTTGTTGGTGGACTACCTAAAAGTGATTACGAACCCCAGAATGCCGTTAAGCACGGCAGACCATTCCGTCCCGTCCGCATCTGTCATGTCTAGCATTGCAGTACTAGGATAGGAAAGCACAAGCGGGTACCATCCCGCCGCACCGTCAAGTCCGCTTTCCATGACCATCCCCGCATCGGAGAAATCGATGGTGAACGACGTGATGCCGTATGGTACCGG
>SUVZ01000341.1 GCA_015061765.1 Lentisphaerota bacterium | reverse complement strand
TCGCACGGCGAGATATTTCCTCCGATCTGTCAGGCTCTTATGCGATTCGCTCAGAAGGACGGCTTCTCGTTTGTGTTTGGCGATACGCCGTCAGACAACCCGGTTCTGCGGGCGAAAGAAGCCTGCGATGTTGCGCGTTCGCTCGTCAATCAGGGTGTTTCAGGAGTCATCTTTCAGCCATTGGCGTTTCTCAAGACGCCGGAACGCGTGACAAAGGAGATAATGACGCTTTTCCATAAGGCGGAAATCCCGGTGGTTCTTGTGGACCGTGATGTTGCGATGCGGGATATGCCGCACGATTTTGTCAGTATCGATAACTTCGGGGCTGGACGTGCCATTGGCGAGCATCTTCTCGATTGCGGTGCAAAACGCATCTGCTTTCTCATGCGCCCGAATTGCGCGTCTGTGATCCGTGCAAGGCTTGAAGGTCTTCAGAGCGCACTTGGGGAGGTGGGGCGTAAGGATGGGATCATTGTAGCAAAACCGGATGATACGGCAGCGCTCAAGCCGTGGTTTTCGCGTCGCAGCCGTCCTGACGCCGTAGTGTGCGAATCGGACTATGTTGCTGCGCAGTTCAGGAATACGCTTTTAAAATTCAAGTTGTCTGTGCCGGAGGATGTAATGCTTGTAGGCTTCGACGATGTGCGCTGCGCAGTGTCGGCCACACCGCCGCTGACTACAGTGCACCAGCCGTGCGAGGATATTGCGATGATGGCGTACCGTTCACTGCGTGAGCGTATCGTCGAGCCCGATATCGTCTCCCGCCGTATTCTTCTCGACGCTCCGCTTGTCGTCCGCGAATCGACTGCGCGGCGAGGCCGATAATAAAGTTGATATGGCATTTCCGTGAATCTTGTGGTTATTTGATAACATAAGGGATATGAAAACAACAAAAACAAAATCGTCATCCTACGAGTTTTTCGCAGGCAACGTCGTTTTTGCCGCAATTTCCATTATATGTGCGTGCGCCGATGCCAACGCGCAGAGCTGGTCTGCCAGTCCGGAATTCTCCTGGAATTCATCAGACCCTGCAAAGATGGTTTTCGATAGCGATTCCGACGGAACGCTTGATTCGACTGTCGACATGCAATCAAGCGATTCATCTGTAGGCCTTTCAGGTGCCGTTTCGCTGGAGAAGCGCGGCACGGGAACGCTTACCGTCAACGGTATGCACAGCTTTACCGGTAATATCGATATCTACGGCGGCACATATTTGATCGGCAGCGGCACAACGGATAAAGGTGCCGCACGAAACAGTCAGCTTGGCGACCCGCGTGCCGAAAGAAAAATCACCGTCTATACGAACGCAACGCTGCAACTTGCGCGGACCGGTGTTTTCGGGGCGGGAACGGCAGGCGGAGACGGCATAAAAACAGATGTTGAAATTCGCGGCGGCACTCTGACGCTGCCGGAAAAGTCGTGTACGGCGTTCGGGAATCTGCTTTTCCATAACGCAACGATCAATGCCAATGAAGGAGCGGATTCGAAATGGCCGTTGTTCTGTCTTACCGGAGATTGGCTGGAGTTTTCGTCGGATACAAAAACGCCATACGAGATCCCCTACAACAATAAAGGCGGTTTTTTCATGTCGCGCACGAAGCCGGTTGATGTCCGCGTGCCGGACATTACCGGCGACGATAACGCCGACGTAACGTTTTCTGCCGCAATCGTCGATGGATGGTATTATGACCGGGATCATCATATTCCCGATAATTGGGGCGTTAAGAACGACGATCCCGCCCTGGATAAATGGCACTGCACAACAAACTTCATTAAGACAGGGGCGGGAACGTTGGCGCTGAATACCATGGGAAATAATTTCCGCAGAGACGTAGTCGTCTCAAACGGTACACTTAAACTGCTTGGCCGTGATCCCAGGGCCGGCGTGAATGTGACGACCTGTCTCGGACTTTCCCACGAGCCGCATACGGTCTGGGTGGAACCGGGAGCGAAATTGGAGTTCGCCAAAAGTGATAATCTCGGTCAGTTCTACAACGTGCCGACGGGAATCGCCATCTATGTGCGCGGCGGCACGCTGAAGCAAGCAGAAAAGGTCGTGAACGGCCTTGGGCCGCTGACGCTTGAAAATGCGACATTGGAATACTCGGGCAATAATGGCTGGCCAACGTTCGGATTTTCCGATGTCACCTTTAAAGGTCAAACAGACTACACATTGCCTACCGTGGACGGTTCATATTTCGCAATCGGAATGAACGGCATGGGAAATATCCGCGTTGAGAAAATCGTCTCGGACGGAACATTTTCATCCGGTCCAGACGTAACAATCTCTTCAAGTATTCACGATTGCTCGAACAAATGGACAAAGGACGGCATCACGTACGGTCCGCGCAAATCAACCTTCAGGAAGACCGGGCCGGGCGTACTTAGGCTCGATTCGAACGAAAACAATTTTTCGGGTGATGTGGAAATCAGCGAAGGTGTATTGACGCTTAAAAGCAAAGGCCCGTCCATCAATCCGGTCAAGGGGCCGCTTGGAAATATAATGGCTGAGCGCACGATCACCGTTTGCGGAACGGGTGAATTGTATTTCGGCGATTCAGACCAGCTTTCGCAGGCTTGCTCCGACTTTGCGGCATCCATGGTGGTATCAAACGGAACCGTGCGCTTTAAATCAGGAACTATCAATGCTTGGCCGACCGTAAAATTCTACGACGCTAACCTCGTCTACGACGGCGGTAAAGGCGATGCGCAGACTGGCGATGCCGAGATATGGGGATTGTGGGTCTTCCGCTATCCCGTCACTTTTGACGGAACAAAGAAGCTTGAATTGCCATCTAAAGGAAACAACTGCGCCATGTCTCTCGGCTATTCAAGCGATTTCACCGAAGAAGTTGTTGAAAACAATATTACGAACCGCTACGGCAAGACGGAATTCCGCGTTAAAGATATGACAGGCGACGCTTGTACGGATGTCGATATCGGCATGAATATTCAGTCTCTTCCGCGCTGGGAGGTGACAGATCACCGCAATCCGTTTACCAATTATCATTACCGCTGCGGACTCTTGAAAACAGGTTCAGGAACATTGCGTCTCGGCGGCACGTTCTCATGTCCTGAAAATACGCGCATCAACGAAGGCTCGCTTCTGTTTGACGGTACGCTTAAGGAACAGAATTCCGGTTGGGGGAGGAGCATGATGCAGGTGCAGGCGGGCGCATTCCTCGGCGGAAGCGGTACCGTTAATGATGTCACGATCGAAGACGGTGGCGGATTTACTTCTGCTCTCGGGGTGACGGATGCATTGACGATTGACGGCGTATTGACTTTGCCTGAGGATAAAAACGTGAAAATCAATATCGTCTGCACGAATGATTTGGATTCCATAGAGAAGTATTCGGTTTCTGTCGTGAAAGCGGAAAAACTCAGCGGAGCGAATTTCATTCCTGTCTATAATGGCGGAGAGGAGCTTTCGTCAAAGTTTGCAATGAAAGTTTCTGTACGTTCAGGTGTCGTATGCGGCTCAATAGCCCGCCGGAGATTTTTAATTACAATAAGGTGATGAGAAAAAGGAAATGACTCTGTCCCGCCTATGTGTCAGTCGTCATTTCAAATGAAAACAAGGAGTTCAGAATGACAGGTTTCAGAAAATGCACAACGGTTTTGGCGATGTTGACGGCTTTAGCCGCATGCGCCGCCTCAGGCGCATCGAGCGCCCGCAGCGAAGGACTGTTTCGCAGTCAGGTGCACCGCGGAGGCGGACGTAATACCAGACCGGACAATTCGCTTGAAACATTCCTTTGGTGCTGGGGGCACGGGGTCGCGCCGGAAGCGGACGCTCGCCTTACGAAAGACGGCGTGGCGATCGCCTTTCACGATACGACGCTCAAACGCGTCGGTCGCGGCGTTTCCGATGAACTTGCGAATGTTCCGGTCGGAGAACTGACCTGGCGGGAGATCCGCGATATTGATACCGGCTCCTATCTCGGAGCCGAGTTCTCGTCGACGCGCATCGCGACGATGGAATCGGTCTTTGCCGCGATGGCCGGACGCCCCGACCGTATTCTTTATCTCGACGAGAAGGGAGCGCCGCCGGAGATGATGGCAGAGATGGCAAAGAAATATGGGGTGGAAAAACAGATCTACTACACGTCGCCGAATTTCAGGCTGATGGAGCGCTGGCAGAAGGTTGTTCCAGGAGGGCTGGGGATGGTGTGGCTCGGAACATGGCCTAAGAACAATTCACCCGAATCGGTCGCAAAAGCGGACAAGTTCCTCAATGATACATTTGTGAAGATGGCAAAGGCTGATTGGAAGGGAATAAGCCAGATTCAGATCCACATCCGCACCGATCTTTCCAAGTCGGATCCGTTCTGCCCGTCGACCAAGTGCATAAAGAAGGCGATCAGGCTTCTGCATTCCAAGGGTATAACGGTGCAGGCGTTCACCTGGACGGAAGGCGCGAATAAGGATGTGCTCAAGCGCATCTGGGATTTGGGCTTCGATAATTTCGCGACCGACGATCCGCTTGTTCTTTTCGACCTCGTCAAGGAACTGAAATAACTCTCTTCCCAGAAAAATGACATATTGGAATAATTGAAGCATGAAGAAGATATTGCTT
>SUVZ01000340.1 GCA_015061765.1 Lentisphaerota bacterium | reverse complement strand
GTCGCTCATGCCGAAAACGGATGTTCCAGCTGTTCAAAACGGATTTGTCGTCAAGAAGGGAAAAAGCATGCCGTTTGTGTTCCGCGATGATACATGGCCACTCCGTTCCGTGCTTCCGTATCTGAATGACGGATATCGGATATCAATCCATCCAGGATGTGTGGATATCCCGAAGAATGTTGAATCGGTCATTCTTTTCGGAGCTGTCGCCGAGTCGGCTTTTCGATTCCCTAAAGCAGAGATCACAGTGGTCGATCCGCCCGAATTCTGCACATTGCCGCCGAATGCCAGCATCGCGTCTGTTATTATGGCGAACTGAGGGTGTAAGCATCCTGAATGCGACGTATCTTTCGCATCCAATCCCGGTCGACAATACTTGCCATTGGCGGTTGTTTTTGGTATATTTGGCGATTGTTACCTCTAATTGGTTTTTAAATGCCCAAACAAAAGGATAAAATGCAGACACCTGAAGAGTTTTTGGAAGCCAACGGTTTTGCGTGCAAGTCGCTTGACCGCAGTGCGCTTGTATCTATGTTCCTCAAGGAGATGGACACCGGTCTCAAAGGTGAGCCATCATCATTGGCGATGATTCCCACATATGTGTCGCCCACTGGCGAGCTGAAGCGCGATACGCCCGTGTCCGTTCTCGATGCCGGCGGCACGAACCTTCGCGGCGGCACAGTGAGTTTTCCTTCCGGTTCGACGGATGCCTTGATCGCGAACCTCGAGAAGGGGGCTATGCCAGGCACGACGGAGTACGTCTCGCCGGACGATTTCTACGGCACGTTTGCGGCGCATCTCGAAAGGACGCGTCCCTTTGCGAAGGATCCGGCCGTCGGCTTCTGCTTCTCCTATGCATGCGAGGCGGCGGCGGACGGCGACGCCAAGCTCCTTCACTGGACCAAGCAGATCCAAGCTCCTGAGATTGTGGGGCAGTGGATCGGCGCAGAGCTCAAGAAACGCCTTTCGTTCCAGCCCTCTAAGCTTTTAGTCCTTAACGACACCGTCACCACGCTTCTCGCCGGCAAGGCCAGCGAAAAGCCCGGTCAGCGTTTCTCTGCATACATCGGATTCATCCTCGGCACCGGCACAAACGTCGCCTATGTCCAGAAGACGTCCGATATCGCCAAGCTTGCGCCCGGCAACTATCCGGCGGAAATGATCATCAACTCGGAGTCAGGTGGTTTCTCCAAGGTCGCGCAGTCGAAGTTCGATGAGGCGATGGACTCGAAGACGCTCGACAAGGGCAAGCAGATGTTCGAAAAGATGATCGCCGGTGCCTATCTCGGCGCAATTGGTCTTGAGATTTTCAAGGCGGCAGCCAAGGAAGGTTTCTTCTCCGATCCCGCCAAGAACCAGATTGCGGCGATGTCCTCGCTTGAGTCGATTCACCTCGACAATTTCTGCGCCAAATTTGACAACGGCAAGCCGAATCCTCTGGACAGAGTGTTCGCCGATGCGAACGACGCCGCGATCGCGCGCCGTCTTGCGACGCCAGTGTTCGAGCGTGCCGCAGTCCTTACGGCAATCCATCTTGCTGCGTTCATCGTCAAGACTGGCGGTGGTCAGGACAAGTCCGCGCCCGTGTGCGTGTGCGTCGATGGTTCGACCTATCACAAAACCCGTGCCGTTTCGTTCCCGCAGATCGTCCAGGCGGAGCTCGACCAGATGCTCGGTCCGCGCAACATCGCATTCGCGCTCACCGTCTGCCCCGACAACGCGCCATTGGTCGGCGCCGCCGTGGCCGCGCTTCTGAAATAAATCTAAACACAGGAGAAAAGATGAAGAATCAGGCAGTGTATGAAGAGCTGGTCGCCAAGTTCGAGCGACATTTCGGCGAGAAGCCCGCAGCGGTGGCCTATGCGCCCGGACGTATCGAGGTGCTCGGTAACCACACCGACTACAACGAGGGCTTCGTGTTCTCGGCGGCGATTGACAAGGGTACGTTCTTCGCCGTGTCGCCCAGCAATGACGACACGGTGCGTCTCGTGGCTGGAGACCTCATGAAGGAGGTGTCCTACAAGCTGGCGGATTGCGCCAAGCGAGACGAAGATACCTGGCAGAACTACGTGAACGGCACGTTCAACTGGCTCTTCGACGGGGAGCCCGCAAAGGCCGGCAAAGGCTGGAAGGGCATGTTCCTCGGCAACATCCCGCTCGGCGCCGGGCTTTCTTCATCCGCAGCCCTTGAAATGTGCACCGCGCTTGCGCTCTGCAAGATCTACGGTGTCTGGAAGGATGGTGTCGAGCTCGCAAAGATCGGACAGAAGGCGGAGCATACTTTCGCCGGGTGCCCGTGCGGACTCCTCGATCAGGCTTCTTCTCTTTTCGGCAAGGCCGGCGGACTCGTGAAGAGCGACTTCCGCCATTGTACTTTCGAGAATGTGAACCTAGGACCTTCCGTGGCGTTCATGATGGTCAAGTCCAACGCCAAGCACGCCCTCGTAGATGGCGCTTATGCGTCCCGCCGTCAGGCTTGTGAAGATGCCGCGAAGCACTTCGCCAAGGTACTGCGCAAGCCCGTTACGCATCTGCGTGATGTCACTTCCGCAGAGTGGATTCTCTACCGCGAAGGTCTTGACGAGACGCAGGCCAAGCGCGCAATCCATCCGATCGGGGAGGACGAGCGCGTTCTCGCGGGCGCGGCCCTTCTTGAGAAGGGCGACGTGAAGTCCTTTGGCGCTCTCATGTTCGACTCCCATGAGTCCAGCCGCAACTGGTTCGAGAACTCTTGCCCCGAACTCGACACGATTGTCGATTCGGCCAAGAAAATTCCCGAAGTGTATGGCGCACGACTCTCTGGCGGCGGTTTCGGAGGCAGCTGCTGTCTGCTAGTCGATCCTTCGGCTGCGGACAAGATCGCGGCGGCGATCACGGCTGACTACAAGGCGGCATATGGCGACGAGCCGACATGCGCATTGATTGAACCTTCCGAGGGCGCGCATCTCGTCTAATCAGTTAAGAGTTTAGAGTTGTAAGTTAAGAGTTATTAATTCTTAAACCTGAACACCAACTCTAAACGCTCAACTTTGAACTTATAACTCAAAACTCTAAAAGGAACTACAATGAGCAACGACAACAAGCAGGGCGGAAACGTGTTCGCGATCGCGACCATGTTTGCGCTATTTTTCATGATCGCATTCGTGACGAACTTCGCAAGCCCGATGGGCGTAATCGCAAAGAACCAGTTCAACGCATCCAACGCGCTTTCTCAGCTTGGGAACTTCGCGAACTTCTTCGCGTATCTCTTCATGGGCATCCCCGGCGGACTCATCCTCAAGCGCAAGGGCTACAAGTTCACGGCGCTTACCGCAGTCGCCGTCGGCTTTACGGGCGTGGGCATCCAGCTTCTTTCTGGCTATATCGGATCCTTTGCCGTATATGTTACGGGCGCGTTTGTCGCAGGTTTTTCGATGTGCATGCTGAATCTGGTTGTGAATCCGCTCCTCAACACCTTGGGCGGCGGCGGAAACAAGGGCAACCAGCTCGTGCAGTTCGGCTGCTCCCTCAATTCGGTCGGTGCGACGCTCTCGCCGATGGTTTTGGGCTGGCTGATCGGTGAAATCACCAAGGATACGTCGTTCATCAAGGCCGCACCCGCGCTCATGATCGCGATGGGCATCTTCGCCGTGGCTTTCGTGGTGGTCGCGCTTTCCAGGATTCCGGAACCGCACAAGGAGACGGAATCGGAAAAGGCTGCCCGCATCGCCGGCGGCACGTCGGTTTTCAAGGACATTGTCGATACGCTCAAGTTCCGCCACTTCACCCTTGGCGCGCTTGCGATTTTCTTCTACATTGTCATTGAGGTCGGAGTCCCCTCCATGGGCATGCTCTATATGACCGATTGCGTGAAGAACGCCGCCGGTGAAATCACGTCCAAGGGTCCCGGATACGTCGGCGGCGCTGTTGCCGGAGCCGTCTGCGGCGTGTACTGGCTTTTGATGATGGTCGGACGTCTTCTTGGCGGCGTAGTCGGCGGCAAGGTGTCTTCCCGTGTCCAGACCTCGTTCTTGGCGTCTCTTGGAATCGCGCTCCTGCTGGCGGTAATGTTCTCGCCTGTCAAGATGATCACTCTTTTCGGTTATCAGTTCCCGCTTTCGATGGCGTTCATGGTCGGTGTCGGTCTCTGCACGTCTGTCATGTGGGGTGGCATCTTCAACAAGGCTGCGGAGGGCCTCGGCAAGTATGTGCCGATGGGCTCCGGCATTTTCATGGCGATGGTGTTCGGCGGCGTTCTCATCCCCGTACAGGGCATGATCGCAGACAAGGTCGGCATCCTCAACAGCTACTGGTTCTCCATCGCGCTGCTTGCGTATGTTCTCATGTATGCTCTTTTCTTCTCCAAGCCGTCCAAGAGGGCCGACTGATATGATCGGGAAAAAGGCGTTCGGGAAAACCAGGAACGGTCGCGAAGTGACCGCCTACACCTTGAAGGGTGCGGGCGGTCTTTCGCTTGAGGTGCTAGACTGGGGCGGGCGCGTGAACCGCATAATACTTCCTTCCGGCAAGGATATTGCGCTCGGCTTCGACGGTCCAGAAGGCTGGGAGGACGGCGATTCCTACTACGGATGCCTCATCGGCCGCTACGCTAACCGCATCAA
>SUVZ01000339.1 GCA_015061765.1 Lentisphaerota bacterium | reverse complement strand
CCGTCATCCTCCACACCAAGCAGCACATCACCACCGAACCTGTTCAAGAACGCGCAAATCGACTCAAACACGTCGGATTCAACGCCGCCGGAGCAACGCTTGAACTCGGCAGTGAGACCCTCGCCACTTTTCAACAATTCCAACAGCCGCGTATCAGTCATATCGCCATACCTCCCGAAAGCCCCATGTAGAGTTCGCGGACAGCGGGATTCTCCAGAACGTCCCTCTGAGTACCATGAGTATGAACAGTTCCCTCGTGCAGAAAATAGATGTAATCCGCAAGTTCTCGCACCACACCCATATTGTGCTCGATAAGCGCGATCGTGAGCTTCCGCTCGGCAACAAGCCTGCGGATCAGCCCGACCATCTTCTTCGTCATCGCAGGCGAAAGCGCGGCCGTCGGCTCGTCGAGGAGCAGAAGCGCCGGACGCAGCGCAACAATCCGCGCAAGCGCGAGAAGCTTCTGCTGTCCATACGAAAGTTCACCCGCCGGAATATCCGCCTTGTCCGCAAGACCGACAAATTCGAGCCACTTCATCGCGCGTTCGCGCCGGTCTTTCTCGCGCGCTTCGCGCAGCCACCAGGCAAGCGTCGTGAAAAGCGAATAATCGCTGCGATGCAGGAAGGAAACCGCGATATTCTCGGCGACCGTAAGCTCAGGGAATACGCGCACATCCTGAAAGAGCCGTCCGACATGGCGCCGCGCAATCTTGTACGGCGGAAGGCCCGTGACATCCTTCCCGTCAAGAATCACCCTCCCTGAATCAGGCGTCAGATTGCCGCCGATCAGATGAAAGAGCGTTGTCTTGCCGGCCCCGTTCGGCCCGACAAGCGCCGTGACCTTGCCGAGCGCAACGGTCAAACTCACGTCCTGAAGCGCCTTGAACGCGCCGAAGCTTTTCGAAACCCCTTCAACGCGAAGCTCAACCGGATTGATGATGCGCGGATCGCTCTTACTTGACTGCATACGCACCTGCCAATCCTTTGGGTTTCATGTACACAAGAACGATCAGCAACACGCCGTAGATTATCTCGCGCAGATTCGCCGCGACCGCATCCGGAAGGCCGACAAACCTCAAAAGTTCAGGAAGAACAATCATGAACACAACGCCGGACATGGGACCTGCGATATTGCCCGATCCGCCGACAAGCAGAATGCAGGCTATGAAAATCGACTCTGAAAGCGTGAAACTCGTCGGATCGATGTAGGTAATGTAACTTGCGAAACATACGCCTGGCACCGCGGCGACCGCAGACGAAAAAACCATGGCCTTGATATACTGCCCCTTGGGACAGATGCCCAAGGTCTGCGCCGCGGCCTCGTCGTCGCGCAGGGCTTTAAGCGAAAGCGCGAACGGACTTTGGACGACAAGATGCACAAAAGCGAGAACGAGGGCAAAGAGAACGAGAGTGAATACGAAATATGCAGGCACGGATTCTATACCCATGCCGAAAAATTCAGGACGCGGGATCCCCGAGATTCCATACGGTCCGCGCGTCAGATCGGTCCAGTTGTAAAGAACGACATAGACGATCATCTGAAATCCTATCGTCGCCAGAACGAATGCTTCATTGCGGAATCTGAGCGCGGCATGTCCGAACAGCCAGCCGACGAGCGCGCAAAGCGCGACAGCAGCGGGAAGCGTCACATAGAACGGAAGCCCCAATTTAAGCGACAAAAGCGCGTATGCGTAAGCACCAAGTCCGTAAAAGGCGGCCTGCGCCATCGTAAGAAGCCCGCCGAACCCGATCAGCAGATTGGTCGAAAGAGCCAACATCCCGTAGATGCCCAGCATCACGCCGATATGGAGAAGATAATTCATTTGGACTCCTCCAGTCGTTTGCTCACGCCGAAAAGCCCCTGCGGACGGAACATCAGAACGAAAATCAAGACGCCGAACGTCACAAGATCGGTCCACCGTGCCGAAAGCTGCCAAACGGCAAGGCTTTGCAACGCAGAGAGGAGCAACGCACCCGCGCCCCAGACCCAATATCTGTCGGCGCCTCCGAAAAACACCGCTACCGAACCGAGCAGAAGATAGTGCATACCGACATGCGGATCCATTCCGATATCCCATGAAATCAACATCGCCGGAATCGCCACCAGCACACCGCCAAGCATCATCACACCAAGACGCAACCGACGCACAGGCAGCCCAAGAACGGCCAAGAGTTCGGGCTGGTCGCCCATTGCCCACAACGCCTTGAACCATTTGCCGTAGCGCACCGCCATACCAACGAAGGCGAACACACCGAGCCCGACAAAGAACTGAAGAACCTGAATGCGGGTAAAGCGAAGTCCTGCAAACACGACGGACGGCTCCAATTGATTTGAAATCGTTTTCACCTCATTCCCATAAATGAGCGCGATGACATTTTCAACAACAATCATGATACCGAGCGAAGCGATCATCATCACGCCGGACGAGCAGCGCTTCCGGGCAAACGGATGATATACGGCACATTCAATCAGCACGGCGAAAACAGCCGACAGCGCCAGCACCGCCGGCACCGAAACCGTCAGCGGAAGTTTACACACCGCTGCGCACGTGTAGAACGCATAGCACGAAAACACAAACTGCGCTCCCATCGCTATGTGAAACACGCGAAATGACCTGTAGACAATGCCAAAACCGGCCGCGTACAGCATCGCGACCGCACCTTGCACAAGGCCGTTACCGAGAAGTTGCAAAAACAGGTTCATTTATTGCACATAGGATTCATTTTCCAAGTAAGAAGCAATAGCATTGCAATTGAAGGTAGGTTTGGGGTAACATACCCCTATACAAAAGAAAAGAAACCAATCCCCCAAAAACAACGTGTGCAGTATACACTATCCTCCTCCAAATTTCAACGCACTTCCAACGCACTTCCAACAAACACCGCGTTAATCGATCAGCGCACCACCCTCTGACGGATGACGATATCCCGAAATCCCGACAGTCTCCGGAACGCGACTTCAATATAGGCGAATTCACGTTCTTGTATAGTCCATCTTGCGACCGTAAACGCCCCGTCGCAAAGACCAATGTCATCTATATCATGTCCTCGCCGAGGTCTTCATCCATCAGCGCTTTCGCCAGAACGAACGGGATGACTTTGTGTGCGCCGGCGGCATAAAGCGCCTGCGCACATTCCTCAAGCGTTGCTCCCGTTGTCATCACATCGTCTATCAGCACGACGATGCGCCCCCTAACACGGGACGGATCGACCACACGGAATGCACCTTTGAGATTCTTGCGTCGCTCCTCCCCACTCGAACGGCTCTGGTGCTCCGTATCGCGGACGCGCACAAGCGAAGTCTCGTCGCAAAGACGCCCGATGCGTTCCGCAAATGCAGCGGCAAGAAGTCCGGACTGGTTGTATCCACGCTTCGCAAGGCGACGCGGATGCAGCGGGACCGGCACCACAACATCAACCGCCGTTGCATCGTGCTTTTTTCGGAAAGCAAGTTCCAGTGCATCGGCAAAGTCTTCAGCGAGATATTCCGCACCGTTGAACTTGAAGATGTTTATGAGCGGGGCAACGGGTTCAAGGTACGCGAAAGCGCTCTTGGCGAATTCATCATACCAGGGAAGCGTTTCATGGCACCGCGAACAGATGTAGCTTCCCGGACGGTCGGAAGGACGCCCGCAATCGCGTACGGCGCACGTACGCGGCCACAGGGCGTCCTTCAGTCTCTCCGAGAGGAGGTTCACGTTACTTCGCAAACAGCGACTGCGGATATTCCCCTGCCGCCACAAGCTTGCCGATCTCAGCCGTCACGAACGGCTTGTCCTCGCGGTAAGTGACCCCGAACCAGTTGGAGTCGGTTGGAAGCACCTCGACATCGGCCTTGCCCTCATGAATGAGTTCATCCACGACGAACGGAATGTACCATTCGGATTTCAGCTCGGCGCCGTTCTTATCGAGCCATGCCGGAAAACGCGATTCAAGGGTGGCGAACAATTCAGGCGTAAAGCCCCAGAGGTTCATGGATACGCGCTCCTCACCTGTGAGCTTCACGGGATTGGCCTCGTCCTCACGGTTCTCGGCACCGCCGGGCACGCGCACGAGCTTCGTCATTTCGGTGACAGACTCGAGTTTGCCGCCGTCGACCTTGCAGATGCCGCGCGCCACGGAACCGTTGTCCGAAAGCGTGAGGTCAAGCTTGTAGCCGACCATCGCGAAGTGGAACTTGCCGTCTGCCGCCGCGGGCCGCTGGAGAAACGCCGCAAGCTTGGCGAATGCGTCTCGTCCGTAGAAGTCGTCCGCATTGATGGCGGCGAACGGCTCCTTCACGACATCGCGTGCCGCACGGATTGCGTGCGCCGTGCCCCAGGGCTTTGCGCGCTCCGCAGGAACGGTGAACGGCGAAGGAAGGTCGTTGATGTCCTGGTAGCAGTATTCGACCGGGAGAATGCCCTCATACTTCGAGCCGACCCGCTCCTTGAACTCTGTCTCGAAATCCTTGCGGATGATGAACACGACCTTGCCGAACCCGGCACGATGCGCATCGAACACGGAATAGTCGAGAATGGCCTCGCCGGAGGGCCCGACGGGATCGACCTGCTTGAGACCGCCATAACGCGACCCCATACCGGCCGCGAGAACCACGAGTGTAGGCTTCATCTTTTAAG
>SUVZ01000338.1 GCA_015061765.1 Lentisphaerota bacterium | reverse complement strand
CTTGGGATGTGAGTTGACTTCCGGTGAAGATTGTGATGAAGCCGTGTTCGGCATCGTTAAGGAAGGGGCGGCGACGGTAATCGACCTTGATGGTCATATCTGCGTGTCGAATCTCACGTTTGCATCTGGTGCGCCCGGTTATACGTTTGGTATCTCCCCGGAGCAGGAATTCGGATTGTGCTTCAAGGGTAAGATTGAGTGTGCGGCGGACGTTTCTACGACCCAGAGGTTTGAATGTCTATCCTTCATAGGGTATTTCGATGAGACTCTTGGCAAAGAACGCTCTAAAGGTTCTGGCAATGCCTCAACCATTCGCAATGAAGGATCTGGCCTCATAGATTTCGATGGAGGATGGAAATACAACTATAACCACGCAGTGATCCTCCGTGGTAAAGGGGACATACGCGTGGCCAGGGACTGCAAAAACACATATCAGGTAAGTAATTATCTCGAGGGCAGGTTCATATCCGCCCTTGAAAAGACCGTCCTCCAATCCTGCCTTTACAAAAGTTTTGTGAGTTATCCGGTCAGCGGCGGTAAGAACTTGCGGACCATAATCATCCCTGATGAGGGCAACTGGTTCAGTTTGAGCGATTGGGGAAGTCCGCACATTGTAGCCACAATCAAGGAGAACACGGTGATTGAGGGACTGGGGACATTTGCGATGTACAACAGTCGCCCTAATTCGCCCGCGAACGGGATTAACATTGCCGTATCCTCCGGAAAGACACTCAAGGTGTTTTCGGATATTGAACTCTACACGAAACTGCCTCATGACTACATGCTTTTTTCGGACAACGGGCGTTCGGAGATATATGGTGAAATGCGCGGCGTACATACTGAATTGCGAATCAAGGATTCCCATATTCTGTCCGTGCAGAAGATTGGAGATTTCGCGTGTGAAAACAGAGGGACAAGCATTGGAACAAATGTTTTGGAAGTCGTATTCACGGATGGAGGAACTTTCGAATACGCCGGTGTCGGCGAATCAACCGACCGCGCATTCAAGATGACTTCGGTGATAGCCTCAAACGTCGCGACAATCCGCAATGCCGGCACTGGTACGCTCACTTTGACGGGGTCGTTTACGCCCACCAACAATACCGGCATTCTCAGGTTTGATGCAGAAAGTGCCCCGATATCGGTTCAGGGAACTCTTTCGGATTCTTTTGTAATAGGATTGGGAATCGTCGGTGCGCATCCCGTCACGCTCGCACGGAACTATCCGTTCGCTAAAACGGTATTCTACGGTGGCACTCTTGTGTTTGGTCCGGAGTTCACGGACTTAAATCTGCCGCCGCTGGAGGTGGCAGAGGGTGAATCTAAGATAGTTGTTCCTTCCGGCAAAACGCTTGTCGTTGATTCCGTTTCGGTGAAATCCGGCCTGCTAGATTTCGTGGTTCCGGATGGATCCCGCGTACGTCTTGCCAATGGTGAGGCACATGCCTCAATTCTTGTGAACGGCTATCCTGCAGAAAAGACCGAAGATGGGACGCTCAAGGCCAGATTGACGCAGTGGAAGTTGGCGAAGGACGGTGTCTGGTCCGACTCGGCAATGTGGACGGAGGGGGTGCCTAAATTCGGTTGGGGCGTGGAAATTGCGGCTCAGGGAGGCTCCTATACGGCAAAGATCGATGCCCCGCTATCCGAGAAGCCTGGCATCCTGAAGATATGGAACGTCGCTCAGGATGCAACATCTACGCTTTCTGCCGAGGTTCCGCTTGCTTTTACGAATATGTTTGTCACGATAGCCAGGGGTGGTGTGCTTGAGGCAAAGAGAGGGCTATCCTTCACGAACACAACTTCTGACGCCGGATCGTTCACGGTTTCCTCCGGCGGTGAACTGCGGGTTGTTGGCGGCGAATACGACTGTCGGGGAAATTCAAGCCGCATCAAGTATGATGGAGGCAAGGTGACGTTTGCCGGTGATGTATCGCTCATGTATCCTGCTGTAGTGACGTTTGGCACAGGTGAGACCGTTTTTGACGAAAATGCCTCGTTTACGAAAAGTGCATCCGGCGGCAATATCGACGTTCTGCCCAACGCTCCGGGAGAGACGGCGGTCTTAACTCTCGCCGCTGCGAATGCAACCCATCATTTCAGGAGTCCGGCACTTGTCGTTGGCGGCTGTTCGTGCGCGACAGGCATATTCAACAGTGCTGCTGCCGACTTGGATGACACAGATCCGACATATATAGCGAATGGCGGCACAACATTTGGATTCGTTGCAATCGGATTCGAAGCCGGAGTCGGCAAGATGAATGTTTCCGGTGGCAAGCTCCTGCCTGGCAACTACGGTTTCCATATCGGGACCACGCATTGGGGATCCGATTACTATCAGATATCGGTGGACAATGTAAACGCCGCAACAGGCATCGTTGAGATGACCGGCGGAACGATTGTTCCCTCCGGATGGGGATATGCAAGTGCAAAGTTCCCGTGCGGTTTAGTTATAGGCGATGCGACCCGTCCCCTTGAGGGAGCCAAGGCACGTGTGCGCGGAGAGTTTTACCTCAAAGGAGGAAGCGTCGAGCCAAACCAGAACGGCACCTATATTGGCGTGGGCTATGCCGAAGGTTGCTTTGTGCAGACGGGCGGCAAGATGTCCCACGCGTCCGGCCTAACCTCCGCCTCTGGTTCTGTGCGCTATGATGATCCGAATTCCAACGTCTTCAATTTCCCGTTTGTGGTTGGTCTTGGTGGAGGGATTGGCAGTTGTGTGATATCCAACGGTACGTTCAGTGTCGATGCGGCTAATGACGTGTTCGTGGGCGGAGCGACCGTTGCGGATCTTGCATGGTGCTCGACCTGTCCTTGGACACTTCTGGGGTATTCGGTAGATTCGCATGATGCGAAAGGATTGTTTGCTGTACGAGGTGGTGATGTGTCCATTGGAGGTTCGATGTATCTCGGGTGTGACGGAACTGGTGAACTTGAACTCGGTGCGACAGGGAAGTTTTCAGTCGGCGGAGACGTGGTGCTCTCAAACAAAGTCGCATCCGTTTTGCGTGTTGTTCTTGGAGAGCGTTCCGTACCGGATGCCGATATCGCGGGAAGGATCGTTATCTCTGATGCAGCGAAACTCGTAGTCGATGCGTCTGCATACAGTTCGGGTCGAATCTACACGTCCCTTATATATCCGAAGGGAGGTTTCGCGGGCGAGTTTTCCGCTGATAACATAGAGATCGTCCTTCCGGTGGGCGCGGATGTGCGTGTGCCGAAATGCGATGTGCTGACCGAACGTGATGGAGTGAAGGGGCTTTGGCTGTATCAGCAGTGCGGAACGGTGATTTCCTTCCGTTGAATCTCCGGATTGGATCATAGATAGGAGAAATAATGACAATGAACCGTGCGTTCCTGTGTGTGTTAATGGCTTTGATTGCTCTCTCTGCATTGTGGGCAAATGGGAAGCCCGCAAAGCGCTATCTCGGTGCCGGCTGGGATGTCGGGGCTCTGCCGCCTGTAGATATGGCGCAAAGTCTGGATCTGCTTGCGAAGCTACCTTTGGACGGCATACGCTTTTCATTCAGGGCGAAGTTTCCTGACGGGACCAACATCACCTCCAGCACGGCAATGGACGGAAGGAAATGGCCTGTCGACGTTTTCGACCCGCAGTTTGACGACGTGCGCAAGATTACGGCCCTGCCCAACATGAAGCATTGCTTCATTGGCGTACGCGCCACGCCCAACAAGCGTCTTGCCTGGACTGACGATGCCGCATGGGAAGCCTTTGCGCACAACATGACCGTTCTGGCGCGGGCGGCGAAGATGACAGGTGTGAAGGGTCTGTCCCCGGACTATGAGGACTACAGGCATCAGTTCCAGTATTCGCTTGAGGATTGCGATCCACCCCTTGACGAGACGCTTGCGCTTGCCCGCAGACGCGGCGCGGAGGTTCACCATGCGATATTTGCCGCCTATCCTGACATGACACTTTTCTTCTGGCACTTCCTTGACAGGCATTTCCCGCATCATTTCACTGGCTTCACGGACCTGCCGCAGGATGTGCGCATGCGCCAAGATTTGTTCATCGCGTATCTCAACGGCTTGTTCGACGTTCTGCCGCCCACCGCACGTATCGTTGCTTGCGAGGAGGATTACAAGTATTCAGCCGCCCGTCGAGACTTCTACAAGGCCATCGCAGAGGAGAAGCAGTTCAACGAACAGCTTCTCGATCCCGTCCACCGCAAAAAGCACCGCCTTCAGGTGTCGCTTGGATTTGCAATTTACCTTGACGCATACCGCCACGACAACCAGAAGTCGCAGTGGGCGCTCGGTCCCGACAGACATGGTTCATTCGCCGGACATCTGATAGAGGATGTAGAGCAGGCGACCCGTGCCACGGACGAATACGTGTGGTTCTGGGGGGAGAAACGCACCTACGTGCCTTGGCGCAATCCAGGCATAGCCTCCGGCATCTACTCCTGTCGTCAGTATTCCGGCGACAGACGCCAGACCTGGGACTCCCTATTCCCTGGGTTCCATGATTCCCTTTTTAGATTCAAGGATCCGTGCGGCTATGCCAGAAAGGCATGGGCATCAGTCCTTTCTGGTGGCGGTGATGGAAACGTCATTGCAGGTTCCTCATGCACATCACTCGATGGGTTCATGACCTGGCAGAAGA
>SUVZ01000337.1 GCA_015061765.1 Lentisphaerota bacterium | reverse complement strand
AGCAAATAAGCATATGGAGACGGTGGGCAAGGAGGCGTAAATGCAGGATATGGTGGCCGTGTCAGGTGGGAAGTGGCAAATGACGGTACGGGAACCAATGTTTATCTTACGGCAGCAACCATGCCTGTCGCCAATACTGGTTCCGGTGGTGGCGGAGGAGTGTCGTTTGCGCTGGTCCAGACAGGCGAGAAGGTACATATAGACAATGTGCTTTCGCCGGACTGGATCAATTCTCAAGCTTGCCATGCCACTCCCGGTGCTGACGGTGTTGTGATAATCCGCTATGACATTCCCGATACTCCGTGCGTTGGCGGAGATGTTTTGGTTGCGATCACCAACGGCCTTAAGGTGACTTACATTCACAAGTTCACCAATACAATGGACGTATCTACGTTTAAGCCGTCCTTTACCTTTAAAGATGCAAGCATTAACGTTCGTGTTCTTGCCGTTGGCGGCGGTGGCGCAGGCATGGATGGATTCTTGTACCATTATTCTAATCTTCTCCCCGGTGGCGGCGGCGGTGGCGGCGGCGGAGTGCGCGAGATGAAAACATCAATGTCAACCGGAGAGGAGTGGTCAATCCGTGTTGGAGCGGGAGGTGAAATCGCAAACCACAATTACGGAGCGCAACGCGGAGTTGCCGGAAGCACGTCCATTTCGAATGCATTAAGCGAAGTTGTGTTCGTGCCTGGCGGCGGAGCAGGCGGCGGTGGACGATACGAAAAAACCTACTCACAACCGACTGCTGGCGCCGCCGGCGGAGGAGGTTCCTGCGATGACAGCAACCAGACCGATATAATCAACGGGGCTCCGGGGATGTACAGTTCGTACACCCTCAATGATGCAGGTGGATCGGAGGTTCCTGTCGGAGTGCCATTCAAGGGCGGCAACGGTAAGGCTGATGGTCGCGAAGCGTTCGGAGGTGGAGGTGGTGGCGCTGGTGCGTCAGGCGAAAATCAAACCGGAGGCATCGGTCTTGCAAGTGATATTTCAGGAAAGCCGGTCGTTTATGGATCCGGCGGCGGTGGCGGCGGCAATCTCCGCTTGATAGCACAAAAGACTAACGCCTATGGTGAAGGCGGTGATGGCGGTACGAATGCCGGATGTGGCGGCCGTGTCAGCTGGGAAGTGGTAGAAGCCGGTACTGTAACCAATGTTTACCTCACGGCTGCAACCATGCCTGTCGCCAATACTGGTTCCGGCGGTGGCGGAGGAGTTTCATTTGCGTTGGCACAGACAGACGAGAATGTGTATATAGGCGATGTTCTTTCGCCTGAATGGAAGTCCAGCCAAACCTGTTACGCTACGCCCGGTGCTGACGGTGTTGTGATTATCCGTTATGAGGCTGTGCTTGATCATCCGCTTGGAACCGTTATCGTCATCCGGTAATCAGATATGCTTAGATTGATTCTTTCGTTCTTCTCCTCGGTATTCCTTGCGTGTGGAATGTTTGCCGCTGTGCCTGTCGAATTGCATATTCCACCCGAAGGACATCTCGTATTCCCAGGCGGCGAACTTTCCGTTGTCGCCTACTGTCCGGGATGGAAGACCGCAAGCATTCGTTTGGATTACGCATCATTCAAGGGCGATGACAAGGATTCGTCAGAAACGATTGTGCGACCATTCAAGGTTTGGGGAAGAGGGAATCAACTTCTTTTCACCGGATCATACGAATGGATTGTAAAGTCAAAAAGCCTGTTGAAGGGGAAGGTGCGTGTCGAGTGTGCTGCGGAATGTGCCATGCAATGCCTTACGCTTTCGGCAGATATGCCTTCTCCTCCTGCAACAGGACTCGGCAGAAAGAACTTATCCCTCTATCAGCTTCCTGTTGACGGAAACCGTTCGCTTTGTTTGACATTTCCGTCGGCAACGCCGTCATACGCTCAAGACTCCCGCAGGTGGGGCGGCAAATGGACTCTTCGGTTGGGGAAGTCGCTCGAAGGCGGCAGGTTTTCAAAAGGAGATGTCGTAGAATGGGATTTCATGCTCTCAGCTTCTAACGGCGACTCGTTCAAGGTGATCCCTTCACGTACGCTTACTATAGAAAGAGGCGAGGATTGGACAGGTCTTGAACATAAGAAGGATGTTCTCAAGGGATCTGCGCTCGATTTTTCCAATATGGGGCTGCAGGATGCTCCGGCCGGAAAATACGGATGGCTTAAGGCCGTTGGCGGACACTTCGAGTTTGAGAGGCTGCCTGGCGTGGAGCAGCGTTTCTATGGAGTGAATCTTTGCTTCGGGGCGAATTACCTCACGCATGAAGATGCGGATATGGTGGTTGAGAGACTTGTCAGGTGCGGCTACAACTCGATCAGGATCCATCATCATGACGGAGCGTGGTTCGAGTCGGATGAAAACAGGGAGAAGCTCGACTACCTTATTGCAAAAGCCATTGGGAAGGGGCTTTATGTCACAACGGATCTTTATGTCTCGAGAAAGGTCAAGTGGAGAACTGTTGGTGTTGACCGTGACGGTGATGTATCAATGTCACTCTATAAGGCGCATGTTGGCGTAAATGATTTGGCTTTCAAGGATTGGGCATTGCATGCAAAGCGTTTTCTTGAACACGTAAATCCATATACCGGTCGGGCGTATAAGGACGAACCTGCGATGCATTTAATCGCTCTTGTGAATGAAGGGCGACTGGTGATAGCATGGGACCAGGAAAAGAAGTGGCAAGACCCGTTTGTTGTCGCCGCATGGAAAGAGTTCGGCGGCAAGGGGCCTCTTCCTCGTCCCGACTGGTCGAATTATGAGGATCCGTTCAACCGTTTCGATGAGTGGGTCAATGCCCGCGTTTGGAATAAAGGTTCGGCGTTCGTGCGTTCACTCGGATGTAGAGCTCTTCTTTCTAACGACAATGACGGAAGGTGGCATTCGGAGGGCGAAGGTCTGACCCCCCGTTACGATTATGTGGACAACCATTTCTACATCGACCTTCCTAAGTTCCTTGAGAAATCATGGAGTCTGCCGTCATATTGCTCCAATCAAAATCCAATCAAGAACGGAGAGCCGAAGATATTCAACCGGGGCTGGGCGAAAAATGCGTCCAAGCCGTATACGATAACGGAATGGAATTTTGCCGGACCTGGACGTTACCGCGCTATGGGCGGCATTCTTACCGGTGCACTTGCCTCGGAACACGAATGGGACGGATTGTGGAGATTTGCATATTCCCATTCAAACAGAAATCTTAAGGATGACGGAGGACGGCCGGGTTATTTCGACTGCGTGACCGATCCTCTGATAGCTGCCTCCGACCGGGCCAGCATATGTCTCTACCTTCGGCGTGATGCAATGGAAGGATTTCTCAAGACGGATCGAAACTCCGGTACAATGAGCTTTGCCTCCAAACGCACGTGCGGCGGCTTTACGGAGGGCGGCGCAATAGATACAGGGGTGCTGTCTTTCAGGACGAAGGCAAAGAGCAACGGATCCGTGCCGACGACATTATGGGTTTCTTCGTTGGATGGCAGACCGATTGAAAAATCCTCAAGAATGCTGCTTGTTCATCTGACAGATGTGCAGGGCGAAGGTACACGCTATGCGGACGCAAGGCGTCAAGTGGTTCTGAAGTGGGGGAAGGGGTGTCTTGTCGAGCGTGGTACGGCAGAAGTGACGCTAAAGATATTTTCTCCAAGCGGATTCAAAGTATACGGGTTGGACACTTCTGGCAGAAGAACGGCTGAAATACCTTCCCGTGTTGCACATGGGGCACTATGCTTTACTGTATCAACTTCCGGAACTCAAGGCGGACGTATGTACTATGAAATCGTCTCTGCGCGGCATGCAGTTGAGTGACATAAAATCAAGGGACACACCCTTCGGGGAATTTCGCTTCTGAAGGGTCTGTCCCTCGATTTTCCAGCATGGGAGGGGCAACGTCCCCGCTGCCCGATTCGCCGCCGTACAGGCAACGAGGACGTTGCCCCTCCCTGCGTTTGCAAGTGAATACATAAGAATTGAAGCGGATAAATGAGAACATGGTTTGGACTGATTCTCAAGATTACGGAGCGGACGAAATCTTTTATACTGCCAGGAAAATAAGGGGACACACCCTTTGGAAGAGTGAGATAAGTTAAAAAGAGCGGGTGGATATTTGATTAATTGGATGATTTCTGTTGGTTCTTGAAGGGACAGACCCTTCAAAAGGCAACGCGCAAGCTGCGCGTTGTACGGGTGAGATTGTATAAAATTGGGGTCTGTCCCTGCGGAAGGCAACAGTCGGGGTGTTTGTTGCCCCAGAATTCTTGAAGAAATGGCAAAAGGGTTTGAATAGCGGTTTGAGTTTGTTGACTTTGTGGTTGTCCTCTAGTTTGGTGCAGTGAGGTTTTGGTGGACGGGGCTAATTTGATGGCAATCTTGCTTCAAACGAGAAGCCGATCAGACCTACTTCTGACTGTTGCGCCCGTCAGCTTGTCGTCCCCAAGGAGCGGCTCCTGTCACCGGCTCCGGGTGTTGGACTTTGAGCTGCAGAATACGCCGACGACAGAATTCGGACATTGACCGTCCGTATTCAGATCATTTTTCTCTTGATTTTTGGACTGTGATTTGATATTTTATATGACTTCACGCCTTAACAGTTAACAAACCGGCTGCTTACCGGACTTCATTTGCGCGTGAGCCCACGAA
>SUVZ01000336.1 GCA_015061765.1 Lentisphaerota bacterium | reverse complement strand
ATCGACCGAAGTTCGCGAGACGACATTTCCGACAGTGCGCCAGCTCTTGCCGTCCGGAGAGACTTCAACCGACACCGAACCTTTGGCATCCGACCAATCACTCGTGCCGACGAACACCTTCGCACGCACAAAGCGCCTTCCCCCAAGCGCATGCCGATAAGTGACACGCGATCCGGGATTGAACCACCAGAGCCTTCCGTTGAACGGACAGTCAAAGCTGAGCAGCGGCCGCGAATGGCTCCTCCCGGAATCCCCAAACGGGAATGAATACAGATAGTCATTTCCGTCCAGACGCTCTCCACCGCCAAGCTCCATCGAGCCGTTCTTCAGATATTCGGCCTTGAGCTGAACGACCTCCGCATCCTTTATTTCAATCTTTCCGTTCGGTCGCCACTGTCCGAAATGGAATCGCGCCTGGAATGGCTTCTCCCTGTGCAACGCGGTGAACATGCTCTGCCGCCTGCGCCACACGCCATCGCCTGGTTCGCTGCGCCCCATGGCGGCAAACCACGTTCCCGCAAGGCAGTGCGCCGGCGCGTCAGATCTGGCGGAATATGAAAACCCATAGATGCCACCAGGCTCAAGCGTGACCGCCTGAGGGACATCCTTGCGAATCTCGGAAGACTTCCCGTCACCGACGATTTCAATGACGCCGCCCGGCAACGCAAGTGCCGCCGCAAGAAGAAAAACAGAACTCATGAGAACGTATACTCGTATACGAAGCCTTTATAGTTTGCGTCAGAAACGTACTGCTTGGCTGTGTCGGAGAAATCCACGCAGTATTCACCGTGGAGGTGTCCGCAGATCACGGCCTTCAGAAGCGGCTGTTTCTTGAGCCATGCAAGAAGCTCCTTTCTGCCTCCCCAGCTGTTCGCCCACGGAACGCCCTGAAGGTAGCCGTCGTTTATCTTCTCTTTCACAAGCTTCTTCGTGACAACCATCTGATCTACGAGTTTGTCCGTGAAGAACGGCATGTGGCAGAGCATGACAACAGGAAGTCCCTTCGCAAACTCCTTTTTGATCTGGTCAAGCTGCCAGTGCCCCATATGATCGCTGAATCCACTGTTGTCGTACTGGACGAAATTGACGCCACCGATCACACGCGAAGCGACAGGTATCGAATTCGGCACATACGGCGCAAAGAGCCTGCGTCCTGATGCACGTTCCTCGGCTGTCCTTCCAATTTCAATCGCAGGCTTGCCTGGCCCCCATCCATGATATTCATGGTTGCCCAAGGAATAGAACCAGTTCCGCGTGGAAAGATCGCGCCGGATCATATCAAGATTCGCACGAGACGGAAAATCCAGAAGATCGCCGGTATGGAAGAGAGGTGCATTCAGGTTCTTTGCGTGCAGAAGCGCAGCCGCAAGCCCCGGAATGCCACCCGCGAATATCTTGCTGCGCGAATTGTACCACTCCATCGACTTCGAATCGAGCTTTTCGAAATCCTCTGCAGAAACGTAAGTGAAATGGCTGTCCGTGGCCTGTACCACCTTGAATGAAGAACCCAGTCCGATGTTGATGTTCATCTTGCGAAGCTTCATCCCCTCAAGGACAGAATTCGCAAATGCCTTTTCATCCGGTTTCCCTGCCGAAAACGCAGGACGCATAGTTGCAGCAAGCACGCCCATGAGACCAAGCCGAACCGTTTCTCTTCTCGTGACCATTTCAATCCGTCTCCTTATCTAAACACAACAACCGTTCCCGGCCTGTACATTACTATCTTTCCATTAGCATATCTGCACTTGTATTTCGTGCTGGTCTGAGCCACCCCATTCACGGAAAGTCCCCAGTTTGAGATGTTGTCCAATCCAGTAACGTTCTCGCCTGTGATGGAAATCTCAAGCGCACCGCTGAACTCAGGCACGTTCACGACATTGAGCGTACCGTTTTCAGGAAGAATCATGTTGGCGAGAGTTCCCGCGCCCGTCGTTCCATCGACCGTAAACGTGATTCCGTCATGCAATTCAATAGCATCACCATCTATGACCGCAAGTCTAGCCCCAGCCGCCACCGACACCTCCGTTACATCGGCAAGGGGTGCAGGCAGACCTGCAGGACGTCCACTAATGGGATGTCCAGTGGTATGCGTCATCAATGCCGACGCAGGACACCGTTCTTCACCATTGCCGTAAGTTTCACCGCCAAAACGCCAGGTAGTAGCCGTTCCACCCGGAGCAACACCTTCTCCAGCATCATAATCATGAAGCATATACCAATTGATTCCATCATTACTACCTTCCATCGAAAATGCCTGAGAGGCACATCCGTTTCTGTAAGACCAAGACCCCCAGCTGATGATATCATAAGATGACACTTCTTTTGAATTATCGGAAAGACGCATGATGATCGAATACCACGATGTCGGGTCATCGACTCTTGCCCGCCTATTGGCAGATTCGCCCTTTGGCTTATATGCAGTTACCCATTCATTTGAAATATTATTGTCAAAGAGATATACCATATCCGCCGAATCCCTCAACACACCTTCACTCGCAACCGCAACAGAACCCTCTGCCATAGCCAATGTTGAAGGAATCGTAGTGACAACCGAATCCTGATACACAAGATTGCCATTCACTCGTGAACCGTCATCCGCATACAATCCCAATTCCAGGTCAAGCGTTTCCCATTTCCCACAAGTCGATTTGTGCGTCCACCTGAACCATTTGAAAGGAATATCATAGTGTCGCAGATTGAGCGTGCCACCCTTTACCGCAATTGAACCGGAAATCTGGTTTGTGCCGCCAATGTTCCATGTTCCGGAACCATCTTTCACGAGCGAAAGCGAACCATGCTCATCACACACATTGTAAAGCCAGGCGTTTTCCCCGTCACCGTCAAGAGTAAGCGTTTTGGCCGAATCATTTAGTGTCTTCAAATGCGCGAGTCGCAACTCGCCGCCCCCGGAATGGCGAAGCCGCGCACTTCCCTTCATCGCAAACGGGCGTGTAAAACACCAACCACCTCCAACACCTGTATATTCAAAAATCGGGTCGGCTGTCGCATCCGTTGCAGAACCAAGTTCAAATGCATGATCGACACTGATCAAATCTTCAATCTTTCCAGTACGATCCTCAAGAAGAAGAGTAGAATATCCAAGGGAACAGCGCGTACCCTTTTCAGCGATGGAATCGTAGCGCAGCGTTCCGTTTTCCACGGCAAACACACCTTCCATCTCCGTGTTTGCGACATCGGCCAATCTCCACACGCCGGTGCCCTGCTTGATGAATCTCCAATTGTAGTTGGCGACGGCATTATTGCTGTCATACTTTTTCTTTATTGGACCGGCAATAACACATTCGGACGTATTGGAACCTGTCAGAATGAACCGATGATTCATGTTTCCGTCAGCGCTTTGGAATCTTCCGGTAAAAGTGATTCCTCCTGTCGCGCCTGCATCAAAGAAATTCGGATTGTCCCCCGGAGCAACTCCACTCTTGTGCGTTGCATGCACTGTGATGTCCTTGTCGGTCGTTTCGCCATCTCCAATATACAGATATCCCGATCCGTTATTCCGCGACCATAGGCATGTGTCTCGGAAGCCTAGTCCATATGATCCGTTATTCCTCCCTGCTGATGATTCTGCATCAGCCTTATTTCCGATCTTCTTCAACCCAATCCGGACATTTTGAAGACCCTCCTCGTCAGAACTCTCGCGTATCGCCATTATCCCTCTGAACGTATTTCTTGTGCCAGTCAGGTTGAAATGCGTATAGCCGTTGTTCAATAAAATGCTTCCCGTAATCCGTCCGGCGAATTCATGACTCCATATCCGCCCACTTCCCAATATTTCAAGAAAACATTCTGCGGCACAATCATTTGTTACAGTTCCTTCACCAATAAGACCTAACGGTGCTGTCATCGTCTTTCCCGTTGTTCCATCAGCAGTCGAACACGTAAACAGGGTAGCACCATTCGACACTGCAATAAGATCATAGTATCGCCAACTTTGATTTGGGGCGTTCTGGGGGAGTTTCAGCGTACCCTCTTCCACTGTAATGTCGGTAAAATAGGCATGAGCATTACTTCCCGAGCCGAGAATCAGCGTACCAAGACCACGCTTGATAAGTCCACCCCTATACCATTCATCATAAGAGCCATTTCCGAGATAGTTGATCATCGGATTGAATGTCACCTCTTTGCCTTCTGAAACCTTGACAACCAGAAAGCTTGTACGTTCAAGAGGCCTTACACGCGCAAGCTTGTTGGCGATAGCGAAGTGTTCCGCATTGTCGCAATCAAGCGTAACGGTACAGTTTTCCGGAATGGCAAGCTCATCATTCTCCGTCGGTACGCATCCCGCCGCCGAGCCATCCGCGTTCGCATAGCTCGCGGACGATGTCCAATCCGTAGCTCCCGGAACCCAATAATACTCCGCCGCACCGGCAACACAAAACGACAACACTCCTAAAGCCGAAAACATAATCACCGTCTTCAGTTTCATTTTTCCTTTTCCTTTCTTTCGTCCATCGCCGCACGGATGTGACGAAGGGTTGTCTTGATTTCGGTTGAGTCAGGGACATTGCTATCCCATAGGCAGGATAGAATCCTTTCTTTAATTGGCTCTTATGGTATCATAACAGCAGCTTCGCCGTCAATGGGAAATCTATCGTTATTTGCACAAAATCATACCCCCCCA
>SUVZ01000335.1 GCA_015061765.1 Lentisphaerota bacterium | reverse complement strand
ACGGCAATATGTGGTAGAATATTCGCCCAAAGGAGACAATGGCATGGCAACGTTGAAATTGGGCGTGCTTGGTTCCGGATCCGGTTCCAACATGCAGTCTATCGTGGACGCGATCGAGAAGGGCGAACTTGACGCTGAGGTGAGGCTTGTGCTGGCCGATGTGGCGGACGCCAAGATACTCGACCGTGCGCGCCGCCATGGCATTCCGTGCCGGTATCTCGACTGCGCTCCGTGGAAGACGAAGCTTGAGGGTCCGGCGGAGGACGAGTGCATCCGCCTTCTGAAAGAGGCCGGATGCGACACGGTGATCCTCGCTGGATTCATGCGGATCGTCAAGTCCGGTCTGTTGGCTGCGTTCCCGATGCGCGTCCTCAACATCCATCCTGCTCTTCTTCCGGCGTTCCCAGGAGTGCACAGCTGGACGCAGGCGCTGGACTACGGATGCAAGGTCGCGGGCGTCACGGTGCATTTCGTCGATGCCGGAACGGATTCGGGGCCGATAATCGTGCAGAAATGCGTTCCCGTCATGGAGGATGACACTCCGGAGACGCTGCACGCGCGCATCCAGGTCCAGGAGCACATCGCCTTCCCCGAGGCGTTGAGGCATCTCGCCGCCGGTCGGCTCAGGGTCGAGGGCCGGCGGGTCGTGATCTCGAACTGAAACAGTTTCCGGTAAGACATACAGGAGGTCGATATGGATTTTCTCAGTGCAGGTTGGTTGTGGATGTACATCGGCGGCGGTCTGATGCTTGCCGAGATACTGATGCCGGGGTTTGTTGTTTTCTTCTTCGGTCTTTCGGCCGTTACGCTTGGCGGGCTGATGCTTGTCCTTCCTGAAGCATTCCATCTGACTTTGGCATGGCAGCTTGCCCTCTTCTCTCTGTTCTCCATCGTGTATCTTGTCACGCTCCGCAAGTATCTCAAGGGCATATTCCTCGGAGACACCGAAGATACTGTCTCCGCTACCGACGAGTTCGCTGGGCGCATGGGCGAGGTACGGGCGGCGATTGGGCCCGGAGTCCCCGGCCGCGTGGTCGTGGGTGACGCGGAGTGGGATGCCGTCGCCGTCGATCCGGTTGCCGTCGGGACGAAGGTGAAGATCCTTTCCCGCAGGAACCTCACGCTCACCGTGGAAGCGGTTTGATGCGTACGCTGATCAAGAACGGATTTGTGATAGACGGGACCGGTCGTCCCGGCTTCAATGGCTGCGTCGCAATCGAGGGCGACCGGATCGCCGATGTGTTCGAGGGTGATGCGCCGGCGTCTGCGGACGAATCGTTCGGCAGCGTGGTCGACGCGTCAGGGCTGACCGTCTCTCCGGGATTCATCGATTCTCACAGCCACAGCGACGCCTATCTCGTGATAGAGCCCGACGCTCCAAGCAAGTTGAGCCAGGGGATCACCACGGAGATAAACGGGCAGTGCGGCGGCAGCGTGGCGCCAAGGTATGGAGAGGCCCGTCTTTCCGGGGACTGGGCGAGCATTCTGGGCGAGCGCCTCACCTGGCGTTCGCTGTCGGAATACCGCGATGTCCTTTCGGCGGCGAAGCCGTCCATAAACACGGTCCAGTTCATCGGACACAACACGCTGCGCTCGTCGGTCGTCGGATATGCCGGACGCAACGCGACGCCTGACGAGCTGTCCGGGATGGAGCGTCTTCTGGCGCGTGAGCTGGACGACGGCGGCTGGGGGCTGACGACGGGCCTCATCTACCAGCCCG
Source organism: Lentisphaerota bacterium (assembly GCA_015061765.1). The sequence goes on along the minus strand of SUVZ01000335.1, from coordinate 2,936 downwards.
GGAAATATTCGACGCAGGAGGAGGTTGTGGCGCTGGCGAAGGTGGCCTCCTCTCGCGGAGGATTCTATGCGACGCACATGCGCAGCGAGGGCGACAGGATCCTCGAGTCCATAGACGAGGTCGTCGGACTCGTCAAGGCCACGGGAATCCGGGCCGAGATATCGCACCTCAAGACAAGCGGCCGGCGCAACTGGCCGAAGATCGACCGGGTCCTTGAAAAGATGCAGTCGGCCGTGGATGAAGGCCTGCTGCTCGGAAGCGACCGCTATCCCTTCTGTGCGGCGGGGACGGATCTGGATGTCGTATTCCCGGACTGGGCGGGCGAAGGCGCCGCTCCTGCCGAGATGGAGCGGCTGAAGACGCCGGCGATCCGCGCAAGGATCGTGGACGACATCAACTCCTCCGGGCGCGACTGGAGCACCGTCATGATAGGCGGCGTCTGGCATGACGGGAACAGGCCGTATTCGGGCAGGACGGTCTCCGAAATCTGCGGCGGCAGGACGCCCGGCGAAACGGTATGCGACATTCTCGAAAAGGATCTTTGCCGAACGGGCGCGTTCTTCTTCGGAATGAGCGAAGAGAATCTGGACAGGATATATTCGATGCCGTGGGTCGTTCCGGGAAGCGACGCGTCGCTCCGTGCGCCGTGGGGACCTCTTGGCGCGGATCATCCGCATCCGCGCGCATACGGAACGATGCCCGGATATTTCTCGCGCGTGACGGATCCGGCAAGGGCGTGTGCGATGTCCGACGAGGCGGCGGTCGCGAGGATGACGTCCGTTGCGGCGCGGCGTTTCGGGATAGTTGGGCGCGGTGTCATGGAGAAAGGGGCATATGCAGATATCGCGGTGTGGAATCGCGACGCATTCCGCAACACCGCCACCTATGACAACAGCCATTCGTTCTGTTCCGGGATGGAGAAGGTGTTCGTGAACGGAGCCCTCGCCTATGACGGCGGGACGTTCACCCATTCCGGTACCGGACGATTCCTTGAACGCAGGTTTTAATTGGCATCAACAAATTAAAAAGAAAGGATAAAATCATGGCATTCGACGTTTCAAGAAGGTGGTTCATTGGCGGTCTTGCGTCGATGGGCGCATTTGGCGGAAGCCGAATTTTCGCGGCAACCCCCGGCAAGTATTCCTCCGGAACGCCCAAACTCAAGTTCGGAGTCATAAGCGATGTGCATCTGCGCGTCAAGACGAAGGGAGAAGGCCTTGATTCGGGGTATGACACAGCCACGCTCGAACACACGCTTGCGTGGTATCGCGATCAGGGCGTCGATGCCGTGGCCGTTGTTGGCGACATTGCCGACCGGGGCATGGTCGAAGAGATGGAGGCGTTCGCCGCGACATGGTTTAAGGTGTTCCCTGACGACCGTGCGCCGGATGGCCGCCGCGTTGAGCGCATCGTGGTGTACGGCAACCATGACTGGGGCGGGGTGCGCTACAAGTCCTTCGTTTCGGCAAAGTACCCGAACTTGAGCGACCATTCGGAAGTCATACTCATGGGCAAGCCGAAAGAACATTGGGAGCGCATCTTCCACGAACCATGGGAGCACGTCTATCGCAAGGATGTCAAGGGCTATGCGTTCATCGGCGCCCAGTGGACGAACGGATGGTGCAGGGGGAGGAACGAAGTCGGCATTCAGGGGCTTGAGGGCTTCTTCGCCGGACAGAAGGGAAAGATCGATCCGTCTATTCCGTTCTTCTACTTCCAGCATCCGCATCCCAAGAACACGTGCTATGGCTCCTGGGCGTGGGGACACGATGCCGGGGACTCAACGAAGATACTTTCCGGATATTCAAACTCCATTGCGTTTTCGGGGCACTCGCACTACTCGCTCACCGATGACCGCAGCATTTGGCAGGGCGCGTTCACGTCTTTGGGGACAAGTTCGCTCCGCTATACCGCGACCACGTCGAAAAGCATGCCTCAGGGCTACGAGAACGGCGGCGAGGGTGTCCGTGGCAAGTTCAATCCCTATAAGGTCATGGGGGGCATCCATACGAGAGACGGACGTCAGGGAATGCTCGTTAGCGTATATGACGACCATGTCGCCTTCATGCGCCGCGAGTTCGTGTATGACGGGTCGCTCGGAGAGGATTGGGTGCTTCCGCTTCCGGCTGCAGAATCCAAGCCGTTCGCATTTGCCGCCCATGCAAAAACTGCGAAGGTTCCTGAATTTCCGGCAGGCGCAAAGTTGACGGTCAGGAAGACCCGAGGGAAGAACCGTGGATCGGGAAAAGGCAAAGAGGGCATGGAGAAGGTGCCTTCGGTCGAGAAGGATGTGCTGGAGATTTCATTTCCGCCCGCCAATGCGGTTGCCGGCGTACGCGCGCTTGACTATGAGATTGCCGCAGTGTCCACTGCCGGCGGAGCGACGACCCGTCGCTATGTCCTCCCCGAGGGCTTCAATATGCCCCTCTCCGACAAGCGTTGCAAGGCAACGGTCAAGTGCCTGGTTGCGGTTGATCGGCTGCCGCCGGCCGGCACGTTCCGTTTCGAGGTGCGTCCGCGCAACTCCTTCGGCAAGACCGGTGCTCCGCTGATCGGAATCTGATTGCCCATGAAAAGTGAAAATCTTGTGATTGTCGGCAGCGGCCCTGCGGGACTTACCGCCGGGATATATGCTGCCCGTGCGGGACACGCACCCCTCGTGATTGAAGGCATGCTATCCGGCGGACAGCTGACAGAGACTGCTGAAGTCGAGAACTTCCCCGGATTTGCGGATGCGGTGTCGGGGCTTGATCTTATGATGTCAATGCGGTCTCAGGCGGAGAAGGCAGGTGTCCGTTTTGCGATGGATGCCATCACCTCGGTCGATTTCTCCGGTTCTCTGCACAGACTAATGGGAATGTCCGACACGTATGAGGCCAAGTGTGTGATAATCGCCACGGGCGCCTCGCCGAGATGGACGGGACTTCCCGGCGAGG
>SUVZ01000004.1 GCA_015061765.1 Lentisphaerota bacterium | reverse complement strand
CCACAAGAGCATCGGCGCGTTCGATCATCTCCTTCTTGCGCTCCGCCAGCGAGTGCGTTACGACAAGTTCCGTCAGCCCTGGATGCGCAAGCGACATTGGAAGGTTCGTCGTGAACACCCCCACGACCTTGCCCCCGGCGGCGAGGGCGGCATCCGCAACCGTTTTCATCGTCCCGACATTGGAGGCACCGAACACAAGCGTCATGCCGTGGGCGGCGATGAATTTCGCCAGCCCGACTGCCGCCTCCTCGTATGCCTTATCCATCGGGGTTCTGGAACCGCAATAGACAGCCACGCTCTTTATTCGCTCGTAGTTCTTGCTCATAACCAATTTACGCTTTCTGTTTATTTGTTGCCTCTGGCACAAAGTCCGCAATGTCACCGATATTGCACTGCATTGCGTTGCATATCTTGACAAGGATGGAAGTATTAACGTCCTCTCCCTTGGAGAGCTTCGCAAGGGTAGTTGTGGATATATCGGCGGCAAGACGCATCTGTGTGCGCGTCATGCCCCGATCAATGAGCAGTTTCCAGAGCTTATTGTAGCAAAGTGCCATTGATTACCTCTGTTTCGTATCAATCATGGCGTATAGTATATCATTTTCTTGTCAGCGAAGTCAAACATTCGGTTAGCGATTCCTAATTGAATATCATCATATATCAATTGCGGAAAGCATCTGCCAACGCCGCCGACAGCGCGTCCTCATCAGTAACTATCGGCTTAATGAACGGGATGACGCGGATTTCCCCGATGCAGCCAATGAGTGTCACGCGCCCACCGCCTCCAACCAGACGTAGTAATTCATCAGGGAGTTTGACACGGCTGCGTACATCCAGGCGAAGACGCTTTGCGGCCAGCAGAGCCGCCCGCTCCTCTTCAGGATAATCTTTGTCCTGCATGGCTACCAGCTCCTTTTCGTACAGGCTTTCTGGCATAAAGCTAACGGCATTCGGTTTCGTGACATCGCAAGCGGCAACCAGGCTGTCTCCATTTAGCTTCGCCCGCCACTCGGAAGATATGCATATTCTGCCCCCACAGTAAACCTTGCTGTCGTATCTTCCGACAAACAGCTTCGGAATGCCACCGTCCGCCCAGATCTCATCCTTCTTGCCTTTTGCCATGATATTACTCCTCTTCTTTGATGTCCTATAGACCGGAAAGCCCAGTGCCAATGCCCATCAAAATGCCAGACACGACCTCACCCCCGACATGGGGATTGCTTGCGCACCCGGCACAGACCAACAGCACAAAGACGAGCGTTGCGCACCTTCCGCAAGGTTTGATAGCGCGGCCTCCTTCAGAGTCAGAACGTCTATCGGGGATGCTGATGCTTGCGGCGACACCCCGTCACGAGCGGAGTTGAATCCGCATCCGATGACAGCCATAGCGCCAAAGCCGAACGCCAGAACAAGGTTGCGGGCTATTGTCGCTCTGCGAATTATATTTTCATGCTCCATGATACACTCCTTTCATTTTGAACACCTAAGCCGAGAAACATGATCCTCAAGCCATATCGGCACGTCTGCGTTCGCGGCGAGAAGCGAATCCCTGTAGCCGAGATGGTTGAATGAGAGTTTGCGCAGTTCTACGGCAACCGTATCGTCTTCTTTCGCATCCACCAGTGCATACGAGGCGAACGGCACGCTTCTCGGGCACCCAACCGTCCCGACATTGATCACATACTTGTCGGAAGCGCCAATGCTTATCTTATCATCTTCTACCATCACTATCGCTCCCTCATCATTCTGCCGCCAGAGCGCAGGCTCATGAGTGTGACCGACGAACACGATGTTCGCTCCAGTGCCATCAACGGCAGATAAAACATGCTTTACGTCCTCCGGGCGGAACACATATCCGAATCCAGCATTGAGTGCGTCACCGTCACGATGCACATTCCCATGCGCAAAGATAAGCGAGCCTTCCCTTATCAAAAACGGACGCTTCGCAAGCCAGGCAAGGTTCTCGTACCCAAGCATGCAACGTTGCGCGGCAATAGACTTCTGCGCACGTCGCGAAAACGAATCCATAGACATCTCACGCAGCAGAGCCGCGTCATGGTTGCCGACCACAACGCGATTTCCGAACACCTCTCTCGAGAGAGTTATCGCCTCGTCTGGGGATGGGCCGTAGCCGACAATGTCGCCAAGGCAGACGAAGGTCTCGGCACCGCATGTTCTTGCGTCGTCAACCGCTTTTGCCAACGCGTCCGGGTTGGCGTGTACATCAGACATAACTGCATATTTCATTGTTGCACCTCGTTTCCTTGAAACGGCACTATTATACAATATGAAAATCCTTACAATAATGTGTCACGGACTTGCACTTACATACGCGCTTTGCCTTGTCAGAAAGCCAATTTGACGTGCATGACCATGCAGGCTTTCGCATTATTGCCTTTATCAAAATCGCATGCGATAATTTACGCGAAAACCCCAGAAAGGAGCAATCATGAAAAGGAATATCGCACTAACAGTTGTCACGCTCGCGCTTGCCGGGCTATGTTGCGCCATCAGTCTAATCACAGTGCATACCGCAGCACCTGCTTTGCTGACGAGTCATGCCATAGCATTGGCGGTTGGCGCCGCACTGCTTGCCGTCATTGTCACAATAGGCCCTACCCGGCTCTCGTTGGCGGGACTCATGATATCGCTTTGTGTTGTCGGACTTTGCCTCTGCTGTTTCATCGAAGAGTCCGATTACGGATTACATCATAATCTTGTAATGTTCGGCAGGGAGACACTGTCTCCTGCTTTCTTCCTCTCCCCGTCACTCATTCTTCTATACGCATGGGCGAGACGAAACCATCGCGGCACGCTGTTCTTTGCGGAAGCCACGATTTCAGTGCTGTTGCTGGCGGCGTTGATGCCGAGACTATCCGAGGCGACAATCATACTTTTTCTCGCCGCCGCACTTTATGGTTTTGTTGTCCGAATCCCCAATCACAAGGCCATCCGTTGCTTGATTGCCGCCGCAATCACATTCTCGCCGCTTGTGGTTCGCGAGGTTCAGATGCAAATGTCAGGGCGCAGTTGGTTCGGCCCCGGTTCGCTTATTGGCGACTACACCGACTTTTCGTGGTATATGGTTGCCAATTCTCCCTGGATCAGGACATCAGAACTTTCACGGACGCCCCCTCCAATTGGCTGCATTGACAGCAATGTCCTCGGTTTCGCTTCATATTACTGCGGAAACTGGACACTCGTTGTTCTCGCCGTTGCATTTGCGTTTCTATCCGTCTGTCTTGTAATCATTGCCCGCCGTGCGCGCACGTCCACGCAAAAGATTCTCGCCACCAGTGGGGCGATTGCCCTTATAACGCAAACTGTACTGGGCATCCTTCACTTCTTCTTCCTTATCCCGCGCCACGCAAGCTTTGTGCCTTTCGTGTCCACCGGCAAATGCTACACAGTAGCTTGTTTCGCCCTGTTGGGTCTTGTCCTCGCCTCCTTGCGCAAAGATTCAGCAGCCACGGAAAAAGTCAAGAACAGGCACAGAATCGACATTTGCGTATGCGGTGCCATTCTCGGGGCAATTGCCACTGTAGGAGCGATGCTGCTCATGCACAAAGAGTTGCTTCCCGAAACGAAGATTGCCCGCATGATGCCAGAGGGTGAACAGGGACACTTCTTCAATGTCATGAACGGCATATTGACAAACGACATCGCAATCGTCCCCATGAAGCGGGTTACCGGCATTGGCGAACCATCAATTGTCGTTGCACTGGTCGCATTTCGGAATGGCGATCAAATCTGGAAAGAAGACATCAACCGCGAACCGCCCATAGTTGCGGCGCAGTGCCGGATCCGCCCGGATGGTCGCATTGCGCTGGACTGCCGCGACCTTTACGAGGATGAGTTCACTCTTGTCTTCGACCCGCCGACACGCAAATGCTCCGAATCTGAATCGTCAGCTACCGACGAACGATGGAAAATCTCCATCGATCCGCAGGGACATCTTGGATGCACTAACCTCTGGACTGACGCCCGCGTTGCCCAGGCCCTGTCGAGAAAACTGAATCTCGACTACTGCCTGGTCAGCAATGCACTGTCCCGCACCGATTCGCGCTACATAAAACTGAAAATCACATCCGACTCGGACGAAATTGCATGCGCAAAACGGAATCGACGCTTTTGGCGTCTCGTTATAGAGAAAGAACCTTCGGCCGCGAAACTATGGGAAGAGAAAATACTAAAAGTCAAAACGGACAGAAAGGACAAAAGCCATGAGTGAAGAACAACCACTGTATTCGGAAAGCTACTCAAAAATCCTCGCCCTCGCAGCGCACTACGCATCTGGAGCCGACGACAAAGTCCTTCGTCTCAAGCATCTTCTTGCGGCGTTTCTCGACATGGACGGGAATGTCCTCCGCGATATTCTCGGCATCAAGCGTCTCGTTCGCCCGGAGAACCTTTCATTTGAATCCAATGATCAGGCGGGGGAAGTACTGCTCTCCTCGCAGGTCAATCGCATCCTCTCGCTGCATGGCGGGCGGATGGATGAGGTGACGGAGTCCATTGGACCTGTAATCGAACTCGGGCTGCCGCATCTTGCTGCCGCCATGCTGATCAAACCGCGCGGTCCCGTTCTCGAACTTCTCCAGCTCAACGCAATAGTTCCGAACAATGCGGCATTTGTCGAGGATGTCATGGCCCGTGCTCAGGAAGTCGCCAACATTGACTTCAAAAATGCCTGTGCCAAGTCGCGCTCCAATAGAATGAAGTCGCTCAAGCAGATAAAGAATTCACTTTCCAAGACCTGCCACGGACAGGAGAAAGCCGTAGAGGCGCTTATCGCGCATGTGGCCTCCTCGATGACCATCCCGCCATCGGAACGCGGATTCCGTCCCATCTCCACCAGCTTCCTGGGCGGGCCAGGAACCGGCAAATCAATGACGGCAACCGCATTCCGCGATGCCTGGGCACGTGAATTCGGGGCAGGAAAGCCCGAAATCATCGACATGAGCCGCTATTCAGTCGATCAGCTCATAACCGAGATATGCGGCAGAGACCCATGCTGGAAGGACGGGGGCGACGAAGGCGATGTGACCGGCCAGGCAGCAAGGTTCCCTCGCGGAGTTCTTGTCTTCGAGAATATTGACAAGGCACATCCGGGGGCGCTCGTGCCAATCGCCAATATGCTCACCACCGGGAAACTTGTTGACGAATTCACCGAGAAAGAAGTATCATTTGCGAACAATATCGTAATCCTAATCATGAATCAGGGTGCTTCCTACATCGAGTCTGGAAAGTTCGCCCATCTTTGCTCGCGCAACGGCGGGACGATTCCACGCGAAAAGCTCGTCGAAGGCATTACCGCAGGACTTGAGGCCGAAACGCCCGAAAAGGCCGGCATCCTCGCGGAGATCCTCAAGAAGGTGGATGTTCCCATTCTCTTCAAGAGGCACAACGTCCGTTCAATGTACGAAATCATCGGCGATGCCGTTGACCGTGCGCTTGCGCAGGCAAAATCAATCTTCGAGGCCGAGATCGAGGCCGAACGCGAAAAACTGGTCACATTCTTCATCGAGACGCTTCAGAACATCGATTCCGCACACGGCATCGCATCGGCAGTCGAATCCGTCATAATTACGCGCCTTGAGAGAGAACTGCTCAATGCGCAGGATCAACCGAGCACCGATGGCTCGCACATATTCATTGTCATTGATGACCTTCCTACGCTTGACATCCCTGACGCCTCCGAGAGCGATGATGCGATGGCTGCGCTTGAGAAACGCACACATACCAGAATCAGGCAGGCACGGCAGCTTGAATACGACATCAAGGTATCCTTCTCCGACGGAAAGACGACGTTGCACATCACAAACCTCCGCCACACCCTCATGCCTTCCATAGAGGATGCCGGGTGGTTCAGCGTATGCCCGCCCAACATGAGGCCGGAAGACCTAGTCGGCCTTGAAACCGCCTGGACGCGTGTGCGGAAGTTCCTTGCAAGCTCGCACGACAGGAAACCCGAGGGGTTCAAGCCAGACCACATTCTGCTTTACGGCCCGCCTGGAACGGGAAAGACCGCGTTCGCCAAGGCAATCGCGCACACGCTCAATCGCAGCTTCATCTGCGTTAACGCGGCGAAGTTCACAACATCCCGCAACGACAACCGTGCCGTGAAATGGATGGAGGATCTCTTCGCTACGGCGGAGAGAACTGAGTCCATAATCTTCATCGACGAGTGTGATGCAATTGGATCACGCGAGCACTCAAATGCATCTCAGGCGCCTGTCATCAACACGCTTCTAACCCTGCTGGACGGATTCGAGGACAGCAACGTACTCGTGGTCGGGGCCACGAACAGGCCGGAAATGCTCGATCCGGCGCTGACGCGTCCTGGGCGTCTCCACACCCGCATCAAGATTGACGTTCTGCGAAAGGCCGAAGACCGCTCGAAGCTCATCGACATCTTCTGCCGCAAGGCGGAGCGCACAATGCCCCAGAATCTGAAGAATCTCATCGTTCGGGCAACCGACGGATGGGCACCCGCAAACATCCTGAGCGTCTTGAGGGAGATGTTTAATCTCGCCGGGGCTGGCACGCCGACGCGTAGCATGTTCGCGCAGGCAAGGAACACGGAATTCGCAGGCGACGAAACGCAGCGTCCGCAGCTGACGGACGAGGAGAAGCTCCATGTTGCGATACATGAGGCCGGCCACGCTCTTGTGGCGACTCTTCTCGGAGACGACTGGCTGCAAGTGACAATCAACGGCATTGCCGACAATCTCGGATTCCTCGAAAACCTGCGCGACGGGAACGTGGGAAAGTCAATGAAGAAACTCACGGAAAAAATCGACGTCGCGCTTGCCGGCAATGCCGCCGAACGGCTTCTCGGCACAGTGACAGAGGGTAGCGACAGCGACTTCTGCAAGGCAACGGACTACGCAAAGAGAATCGTTCGCGGAGGCTTCTGCGACGACGATGAACTTGCAATGACTTCCGACTACGCAGACAGCGAGCACGACTGGGCTCGCATCCGCCCAAAGGCCAACGCAATCCTCGCAGAGAGGAAGAAGGTTGTCGCCTCGCTTCTCACGAAGAACAAGTCAGCGCTCAAATCCGTCGCCGACGAACTCGTCCAGCGTGGAACGCTTTTCAAGGAGGATGTGGTAGCCATACTTAGCCGCAAGACTAACCTAATCGCCAAGAAGAAAGGATGGCACGAGAATGAATAAGATGTGGGAGCCGGAGTTCGAGGACTGGTCCGAGGACAAGGTCTCGATGTCGAATTGCGAGCTGGCGACAAGCAGCTTCTCGCGAGGCGAGTATGGCGTCATAATGCAAATAGGCTCCGATGAAGAGAACCTGCCCATAGATGCTGCGATATTCTGGACGGACGAGATGCACCTCTATCTCCGCTACAACTGGGAATCGTGGTACAAGGTGTCGAACGATGACCCGGACAACTGCTCCAACATCTGCAAGCGGAATTCGGCAAAGCTTCTCCTGTGTACGACTACGTCCATCAAGCACCACGCGATCAAGGTCTATCATATCGACCGCCTCCCCGAGGAACTGTTCGGCAAGGAGGAAAGCGAAGCGTCTGATAGCGGCACGGCAACGCAACTTGACTTTGACCTTCCGATTCCATCTGACGAGGAGGAAGGTGACGAGGAAGCAGACAACTCTGCGGAGCTGACGGATGCCGCCTTTCTTGCGTCAGCCATCATATTCCGAGGTGGAAAGACCATAGCACATTTTGAATTCGAGCCGTTCAGCGCCGACTTCTATGAACTAAACGGCCATTTCGTTGCAGCCACATACTTCGACAAGAGAGGCGACTGGATGGCCGATGAGGACTCAGAGGACGACGACACGCCAATGTGGTTCGGCACAAAAGGAATCGCTACGTCACCGCTTGCCATTGCAGGCAAAATCAGAACGGCAATCGCTCCAATCATCGGATCGGAGACACCGTTCCACTCCCTGATCCTAGTCAACAAAAAATGCAACATCACGAACGAGATATGCCATTCTATCAACTGGAAGGACACGGAGATTCGCCTTATCCGCCAAGAGAGTCTCCCCGACTCAATGCTCGACACGGTCGAGGAAACGCTAAATAGATACACAGGCAACAGCCGTCCGGAATTGATTGAATGCGAACCAAGACTTCTGGAAGCACTCAATGCCGCGTTTGCTAAACCCGCTTAACAGTAAAACCAAATGAAAGGAGAACAGCATGAGCACCACCACCAAAAAGAGTGAAAAGGAAGAAATCCTCGAAAACTTGCCGCCACCTGAAGCGACCGCAGAACTGCTGGCCAAGGCGAACAAGGTCAGTTCGTGGATGTCTGAACTGAAGCAGCTCGCGGTCTATTTCGCCTTTAGGTCGCGCATCTGACGCGGAAGCGAGCTCTTGGCACGTCCGCCAGCCGTACGCTCCTTGCACGGCACTCCCTTGAGCTGTTCGCGCATAAGGAGTAACCGCTGCCCGATGTCGCGCTCGAGAAACACGACCGGGCGCGCCTGGGCGATTGCTCGGACGCGTGAACGCCATTCCATCGGAGTGGTCGATACTGTTGTTCCGTCGCCCATCACGAAATCCCTTCAAAATGCGATTTCAGGAATTTGATGCGTCGCTCGGCAAGGGCAAGATCGTTGTCGGCGAAATACGCTTTCATCCGTGGGCTTGAGGATATCGCACCAAGAATCCGCCCTGCGTCTGCCTGCCGGGCGATATAGTGGGCGACGAATACGATGAATAGCGCCCTCTCGGACTCGTCGAGAAAAGCGCCATCTACAATGTCATCAACCACGTTCGTCTGCCGCGTATGCGTGCGTCCCGTGCGAAGGTAGCTTGCCGACGTGATGTCAAGGTGCCACGGGAAAGGAAGCTCGAAATAGCGGTTAGAAGCAATGAGGATATGCGTGAAGAATGCGAAAAGGTCAGAACGCCGCTCCCAAAGCGAAGCGTGCGCCACGGAGGTATGTACCATCAGCCGCGAGAAAACGGCAATCATAACGAGTATGCGCGACTCTCCCGAAAGCATATTGTCGATCGTGCATGAAGGCGCGGCCGCAAGTTTCGCCTTAAGGTCTTCGATTCTGTCCGGCCAAAGTTCACGATCAATCAAATCGCGTTTTTCCGCTTCAAGCCGGGCGCGCAGGCTGTTGCGCATTTCAGGCGTGCACGTCCATGTGAATTTCGTGTCGAAAACATATTTGGCGTAACGTTTTTCCCGCATATCGTCGAGAATCGCCAGCACCTTGTCGATCGAAACGATCCAGCGGTCAAGACACACGCCGTCTTCGGTAAAATAGAAATCCCACAGCCGGTCCGCTGAAGCGCACACCTCTCTGAAATCGACGTTCTTATACGATATCGGAGTGACGGACGGAAAGAGATTGCGCTTCGGAACCTGCGCGGAACCGTTTTTGAGCTTCCAGGAGCGAATCCATTTCTCCCTTTTACTTTCAATTGCGGCATTCTTCTCGGCGGCGCATTGTGCGGACAGATCGGAGAGATAGCGCGCGATCCAACTGCGAAACTGCTGCGTTTCGTTTTCATCAAACGGCATCTGCGCAGGCAACTGACGGGCGACACGGCGTTCCTCGCTCCAGACGGAAACGCGGGAAACGCCCTTTCCCCCGTCGCCGGTCAAGACCCGGTCCATCACGGCATACTGAAGCGACACACCCCCTTCCAGCATAAGCGTCATCAGCGCATCGCGCACCTTAGATCTGCCGACCGCCCCCGGAAGCTCGTGGAGATTGCCTTTGTCTATCGCATCGCGGACGAACTGAACCGTAGAGCGCGCGTCTTTGAAAGCTTCGCGCCGCTGTTCTTCGGTATATTTCGCAACCACACGGTCACGATTGGTATCGCAGGAATCGACAAGTTCCCTGAATACGGGCATAACCGAATGCCAGAACGCCGCCGCATCCGCAAAGGCGCACTTCTCAAGATAGAATCCGCTGCTCACCGGGCGCTCCCGGACTCCTATCGTCTTAAGAAGTTCCTTTTCGGTGATATTTGAAAATTCGTCCGGTCTGTTGACCGTCCAATCATATATCGCGTCCGCCGCGTTTCGGATTTTCCTGTGCGCCGACTGCCCTCTGAACTTGTTCCTTATCTTCAGCATGCACTGCGAAACAGACTCCAGCATGACACGCGTCGCCGCGGCGTTCGTCGAGTGGGCGTCGGATTCCTTGAGAATGACATCCGAAAGTACCGCCATCGCCACCCACTGCCGCTCAAAACGCATGTGAGTCCCCGATATGTTCGGATCCATCGCAAACTCGTGTTCACGCGCGAAAGACAGCTGTGTAAAGCGGTCGTAATGGTAATACTTCAGAAGCGGATTGAGTCTCTTCGGATCGTTGTGGACGTTTGAAAAACCGGAAAGCGGCAGAGTCACGTCATCGCGCTCTTCCACATAAAGCCCCATCTCGCCGGCGGCGACGGCGCGGGCTGTCAGCACCAGCGCGGCGATACGGCGAAGCGCCCCCTCTTCGTCGGATTTGAGCGTTTCATAAATCCGCCGCTGCAGAAAACGGTTCATCTCCCAGTCCACAGCGCCCCAGACACCGCCGCCCGCGCACTCGTACAAAAACCTTTCGAACGCCAACCTGAGTCCGTGAACCCGCTCGCGGATGTCCGACGACGATATGTTCCGCTCCGCGGCGAACCAGAAATCCGGCAGGAAAGCGAGCGGTTCGAACGCCCGGGCGAACGTGGTAAAGCCATTCGGATTTTTCTTCACATCGCCATCGTCACGGTGCTTGGCGCGGTTTAAAATGTAAATGTCGCGGAAAACCTCATACCAGCGCATAAGCGCGGGCGACCGTCCACCCGACTTCGCCGGATCTCCGGCGCATCTCAGATATTCTTCACGCGCGACAGCATTGAGAACATCCACTTCCTGCGTCAAAGTCAACTGATTGCGCGACGATTCGAACCGTTCGAAAAACGCCGTAACTTCATCGGGAATTGAATCCCTAATCTCCCGAAAGAGAAATTCCGATCCGTCCCGCTCCGCATTTTTCCGCTTCATCTTAAAATCCTTATGACTTTCCATCCGTCAAGAAAAGCGGGAACAATCTGACGCGCTCATTCAGAATATGTTCCATTGCCTCCGAATCAAGCCGATGATATCCCTGGGATTTAATCCAACTGATAAAACACTTCCAATATTCCTTAACCGCCGCATAGCATTCGCGCCCTTCCTTGCGCGAAAGATCCTTTGCGACGAGATATCGGTCAATGACGGCGGCAGGCAACTTTGAGGAGATTTCAGCGATTCCTCCATAGAGCGACACCGACTGGACATTCAACGTAAGATCGGCTTCCGAAAGCCCGTATGCGGCAAGCGTTTCGCCAGAGACTTCTTTGCGCAGATGCCAGATATAATTAGTGCCGTTTTCACTGATAAAACGCGGATTGGAATATCCGCCCATCTGCATAATGGCGTAAACCGCTTCATCAATCTCGGCGGGCGTGGCGTCGGCTTTCAAGAGAAGGCGCAAGTCCACATCATAATTGTCTTGCAGCAATGCGCCGTATCCCAACGAACCGCCTATCGCATACTTAGAGCCGGGAATAAGCTCCGCCAGCTTCTTCCCTTCGTCATGAGCAAAACGAACCAGTACATCCGAATATGAATTGCGCACTTTCGATGCTGCCACTCCAGGATTTCCAACGGAATATCTGCAGAAAAAATCATCTGCGTTTCTGGCCGGCTTAACAAGTTTTTCCGATGACATCATATACCTCTTTCTATTCTTACTTACTTCAGGTTCGTACTGCACTTTCCGTATCCGGCGCCGCTTCTGAAGCCAAACGGGAAAATCCTCGACAGTTTATATCGCTCTGCCAGGAGCGCTTTGCTTTGCTCCGCATCAGGCACGTCAACATTGAGCCGGACAAAGACATTTGCCCCTTTATGGCGTCTTGCAAGCGCAACAGCCCGCACGATCGCATCGTCAGACGATTCGTACGTCAGCACTATCGTGATCTTCGCTCCATCGCGAACATAACCATCCACCATCTTCTCAAACCCGTCATCTTCAACACGCATGGAGAATGCCTCCAACGTCGCGTAGTTCTTGTAGTCGCCCTCTATAATGTCGCTGTGAGACATATTGAACTGCTTTATGTATTCTTCCACATGAGGGTCGACGACGGTGATGTTCAACATTTTATCATCGCGCCGCTTGTGCGAACGAAACGCTTCCACTGTCATCGCCTGGCCCATCTTGCCGAAGCCCACAACGATAAGCCGGGCTTTCTGCCCCTCCTTATCCGAAACCACAGACGGATACGTGCTTATAACATTTTTGTCCACGGGCATCACGGTCTTCGACCAGTTTTCATAGAAATTGAAAAATCTCACCTCGAGATGTTCGTAGTGATGCTCTTTTTCAACATCTTTTTTTATCGCAAGTATCAAAAGCCGCAATAACGAATATGACGCGATTCTGACATGGCAATCGACCTTCTCTTGCCCCATCTTACAATCATGCAGATAGCGATCCAACTCCGCCAAAAACAACATCACACGCGTGTCATGGGATGCTTCCGGCTCTTCGCCGGTCACATAAATCTTTCTCGCGTACCTGAGCGCGGTCTTTCTAAACTCCTCCTTATTGTCATACTGCCCATTGTAGACGATAAGGCTGAACGGGTAACACTTAAAAGGACGTCTTCCAATTGCCTCCTCAATCTGCCTGCGAATCTCTTCGGCAGGCTGTTCGGAAATTATAACAATGCGATGGCGCCTGAGGACACGCCAGAACGGAATCGACTCACCCTCATTCGTCAAGTCGCGCAAAAGCGAGATGGCATTCGGCTCCCATCCCAATATCACCAAATGATTACGGAGCGCCCGCCAATAACGGAAGTGCCCATCCCTGATCTTCGAAAAATACTCCCGGCTATTGTCGATAAGAATACCGAGCAGGATGCCGCCGCCGATCAACCACGTGGTTCCGTACAGCAGCACCGCCACCACTTTCCCACCGGTGGAGGTTGTATTCAAGGCGTCAATCGTCGAAGAAAGGTCAAACAAATGCGACAGGCTCCATTGCCCCCAATTAGGTTCATGTAATTTGTAACATGCGAAAACGGCGCCAATCACCCATGCTGACATCAGCAGAAACGCCAATGTCAGCACGTGAGGGCAAATAAAACATGCCCTCAACAGCCCCGCCGCCTTCTTAAGCCACATTAAGGGCTTGAACCAGATTCCTATAAAAGAATTACTCATTTGACACATCTTTAAATGTTAATATCATTTTATTGACATATTGAGAAACTTCACCTTTATCTACTATGTCTTTAAGTTCCCTTAAGAAGCTGTCCCATAAAACTTGAACTTTTTTTAATTCATCCCCTCCCCCTTTATTTTCGAATAGGAAAAATGGTGTTGCGGACTCAAACCCCCTGCACGTATTCTTTTTAAACTTGCGCCAAGCCTCCTTATTATCTTTTTTCCCTCTTTTGGACAAGTAACGACTAAACGACATAATTTCAATATTGGGGCACTCCTTTTTCAACCACGCAAATTGAGCTTCAAGCACGTCATTGGTGAAAGGATCATCTTGTGTAAAATACTTGTCCGCCCCCTCAACAACTATGTAATTCCTGCAATTTTTATCACTAGATATTTGAGCCCATAAGTCGCTTTCTTTATCGCAATCTATATTCTTTATATCAGAAACTCCACTCACACCAAGCTTAACATTCGCTAATTCTTTTCTTTTATGATACAGTTTCAAAAGCGCCAATTCTTCAGCTCGTATCTGAAGTTCTTCTGATGTTTTCGTTGATAAATCCGCATGAGTACTCCCCCTCTTGCGAGTAAAAATAACATTTCGGAGCATAGCATTTCTCTCACCCCAAATTTTGACAATTCTCATTAACGCAATTGAAATAACAAGCGCAAAGCACAAAACAATAGGCCAAGTCTCTAGATTAGAAAGATTAAACTTCTCCAACTTAGCACCAGCGTTAAACCATGAAAAAACTACAGAAAGACCACATCCCAATAAAACAACAAACATCGGTTCAAAGCCTCCGCAAACAATTAACCAATCTCCGCCTGAAACACCAAAACGATCCATATGACGATTTTTCATAACAATATCATGCCTTGACACTCCATAAAGCTGAGCCATTGGTGCCACAACTGTTGCCAACAAAACTATTACACCAATCCAAAAGAGTCTTGAATACAGAAAGCCATCAATTGGGTCTTTATCAAAATACAGATTACATATTTCGAATAATTTCTCCCAATTAAGAATGTCTTTATGAAAAACCTTAATGGCCACACCACTACATATAGCTGCACCTAAACACATCACAACATTCATTATTGAGGCAGACAAGAAAGGAATCAAGTAAGGATGACTATCATCTTGACAATCAATCTTGCCTACCTGTTTAAACATAACATAAGACCAACTAAACAAAGCTACAATCAAAGCCATCAAAAGTGCCTTTCCTATCTGATTCCAGATAACTGTAGCAGTTCCACTGCCCATTCGTGCTACAACATTTAGAATTCCACTTGCAAGAACGATACATACAGTGCAAAGCCATAAGAGCATCTCAATTATTGTTATATCCTTAATTGGATTCTTATTTCTAATCATAGGGAACAGCACTACCAATAATAATCCCATAAAATATCCATATGCCTCAACAGGCTTCTCATACCCACCGCCTAAGATAAGTTTCATCTCAACTAAACGAGCTAAACTATAAAAAATTGGAAATAAGAGCAAGCATAACCATTTCTTTGGGGAACCCTTCAAGCTTTTCCACACATCCATCAAAAGCCCTGGACTTCTCAACCTTGAAATTAAAATTGTAATAAGAAAAACAACTAGAGAAAAACCAAATGACAATACCATTCGAACGAATACTGTTATTACAGAATGAGTTTTTATGCTTTCATTGGCATTCAGAATTTCATACCCCAACGGCAGCAATGCCCAAAGCAAGGGGGTAAGAAACGCTGTGCATATTAAAAGAGAAGGAGATATTGCAACATGACCCAATACCTTCAGCGCAGACCATAAACCAGCAAGATAAGGAATTTTACATGCCACCTTTTCTGATTTGAATTTAAATGGACTCATCATTATTATCCTTTTTTAGTTAAAAGCTTTTTTAATTTCAAACGGTTCTGACAATGCAAATTTCGATGATGTAGTGCCTTGGTCGCTCTCGCATCTTGTCATGACACTGATATGACAATTGGGTAACTGCGGCAATTTGTCAAAGTTTACCACATCCCAATGATACCAGCGTGTGAGAAAACATTTTATCGCCGTTCCGTGCGAAACAATGACAATATTCTCAGGACAGTTCGGTCGGTCGAATCTACGGAAAAGCGAATCCATAAAAAGCGCCATACGGTCATAGACATCCGCGCACGACTCACCTTCCGGGAAGCGATAAAAGAAATATCCGAACTTCCCGCGAAACTCGCGATTCGCCTGATTGATGTCTGACGGCGGCATATTGCCGTATTCCTGCTCGCGCAATTCGGGATCTTGATGGTCAAACACAGGCGAACGTCCTATCCCATCAAGAATGCCGTCTTTTGTCTGCATCGTGCGCTGATAGGGAGATACGAAAACTCCGAACGTTTCATCGCCAAGCAGGCTGCGTATACGCTCCCCGGCCTCTTTCGCCTGCACGATCCCTTTTTCTGTCAACTGAATGCGCCAATCCGGCACACGTGCATACACCGTCGGATCGACATTCGCCTCCGACTCTCCATGCCGAACAAGTATTATACGTTTAGGTGTCATAATGTTTTCTGATTAGATTTTCTTATAGCTTATAAATCTTTTACGTTTGACATTTCATTATCTATTCCAATACTCCCACAAAGTAAATCATAACAAATCCATGCGGCGGAAAAATATCCTGCGGCGAGACGAACCTTGCATCCATTATTAAGGAATATCTTTAATGTATAAAGGCAGGCAAGCGCAGTTGTTAGCAAATACATATTCTGCGATACGCCAGCGCCCCTTGCTGCATCGTGCGCCCTGCGGAGAATGCGATAGATAAGCGTAAAGCGCCTATCATCCTTAATCTCATCAGGAACACCTTTTTCATTTTTAGATTCCGGCGCAACGGCAGCAGTCACGATAATCCTGAACTTTGTAACCAATTTATCCCAATAGTCTTTTTGATGCGTGCTTTGCTCTTTGCCTTCTTTGCCAATTAGTCCTTCTGTAAAAAGTTCTCCAAGGACAGACGTAAAGAATACGTTGAAATCATGAGCGATGATATCGCGCCGTGTACGGGCAAAGTCAATCAACCACACATCAGAAACCGTCTTTGTCACATCAAGATCATCGTCCTTCGGCGCATGTTTGCGCGACTCCAGCATGATGTTCTTGACGTTGAGATCTCCATGTACAATCCCAATAGGGCATTTCATACCCCATTCCTTCGCCTTACTTACCGCCTTTTGCGCCAGACCAATCACCGCATCTTGAAGCTTTGTATAGAACCCAAGATTGGGATTGAGGATATAATCAAGCCCCAAAAGACGAGATATTGACAAGATGAAATCATCCTTTGCCGTTTGATTCTTTTTGTTCTTGTATTGAAACGTATCTTCAAGCCATTGAATTCGCCCATCAATCTCAACCTCTGAGGGCTTAGCCAATTTGCCATCTATAATGCCCTTAAAATTGCCAAGCCACAACGATGTTCCTGGCGATACATGCTTCCTGTAGCGGACAACAAAATCGCAAGCATCTCCTTCAAGCCATACTAGATTCATGTCGGATGTATATGCTTCAATAATTCTCTGCCCAGCAACTCTGCCTTGTATAACATCCGTTTTCGCAGCAAATGGATCAAGCATTACGCTGTGGAAAGTCAGATGTTGTGTATTAGCCTTGATCTTTTCGACCCATTCATCCTCTTTTAACAACATGTTTTCCCCAGATTCCTCATCTTGACTCTTGACTGCCGACAAGTCACAAACGCCCTGTTGCGCAAAAGGGAGCACTCCTGACGTGCCAGTCGGGACAGTGACTTTTATGCGTCTCCACGGCTGCATGCGAAGCATATAACTTTTCCAGAAATCTGTAGGCTTGAATTCGCCGAAATAGGCATTGGGGAAAGATGTCTTAAGACGGATATCATTATTTTTCGCATAAGTGGCTTCCCACTCAAAAGCGTCTTTTACTTCGTGCGGGAAAACCCGAGCCCTCCCGATGTCGCCGAGTTCCAATTCAGGCGACACATGGTGAATCTTCGGCAAAATCTCGTCAAAGACACATTGAAGCGCATATCGATACACTTCATAGTCACACGCCGTCTGGCTTCCGACATCATCGTCAAGCATGTCGCCCATGGACTCCAGAGTATGAGCCTTATCCTGCTTACCAGCAAAGGTATAGACGATTGACGAATAAGTGCGATTCAAGACACGCTCTGGCATTTCGACCCGTCCCGATTCGTTCGCAATGTAAGGACGGATCATACGGAAGTACCGCTCAAACTCCATCATCGTATTATACGACGAGTCTATCTTGATGATACTCGGAGTCTGTAAATAGTCATCCCCAAGTCTCACGCCTTTGGTAGCTTTGAAAGTCACGGCGGAACTGATGCCACCGCCCATCTTCTTCACAGAAATAATATGCCCAGGGAAGGATTCAAGGCTCTTATATGTAAGATACTGCCACTCATGCAGACGTTTGAACTTGCGGAAAAACGACGACTCCCTTTCGCCCTCCCACTCAGGATTGTTGATACCATTTTCTATGGCACGCCATTCTCTATGCCAACCAACATGTTTCAGCAACTTCAACGCATGGCGTGGTAGTTTAGCCTCTTCCCCTTTGACGAGGAACCATTTTGCCCCGTTGAAGAATGCCCTAGAAATATGTTCCATGTCGCTGAAGCGCGAATAGACGACTATTGGAGTCCCTGGGAAGAACTCCTTAACGATCTTAATCATAGAATATCCATCAAGATCATCACCACGCCGATTATTGCCAAGACACAAATCGACCAGGATCAAGTCGTAAGTAAACCCAACCTTCTGAAATCTTCTAAAATAGCGAGCAGCAAGTTCATAGATGTCACCAACGCCCCTGTTTATCGGCAGAGTCTGCACGTTAAAAGTATCACGCAACAAATTCCAGTCATCCTTTGAAATACTCGATCTGAACTTATCATAACCATTTGATTCCACAAGATGCGAGAGTGGTGACTCATCGACTTTGTCATCAATCAACAGTAGATTCAACTTCCCAGATGGTGTTACATATCTCGCTCGTTCCCCAAACGAAAGCGGCAGCCGCTTGTCATGACCTAATGGCGTTTCATTCCCTTTGACAAATAACTTGTCACTATCAATGTAAATCCGACGAAAAGCCTTAAGCTTTTCCTCGGCACCCTGCCCCTCCCACGTTAGAATACGTTTTATCGACCTCCCAATCTTCTTGCTATGCTGTTTCTCGCCATCCCCCCATTTATCAAAATATTCACTATACAAAACCTTAGCCAATTCCAGATAGTCTTTCACCTCCTCATCACCGCTACCAACGAATCTATCGTATAACTTCTTTGCATTCTCATTGTCCCACTTTGATGCGGACAATGCCTTAAGAATTGTATCCTCGCACTTTTCTTTTTTGACTAATTCCAAATCAATGTACTGCGATGTGCCATGCGTCGTTGAATCAAGCATCAGAAACATTCGAAACGCACCTGCGAACCAATCTTTCAATGCGTTAAAGAAATACCCAGCAGGCTTATCCCTATACAACATCAGCAATGTCGACATCCGTTGAGCAAGCGTCTCACACGGTTCACTTATACATTCCCCATCTTCACTCACCAGAGGAAACATGTCGCGTCGCTCGATAATGAATTCATAAGGGCAAACAACACCTTTGCGTTTCAATGATTCACGATCCTCGCACAAAACCAATGGGATAAACTTTTCTTTGACATGCAGAGATTGCTTGTTATCGGCATCATTTCGTTTGCTGCCATCTTCAGGCACGCTACCATCAGATACATTCGTTTTTCTATCAAGGAACCATTCAATATCAACATGAACCTTACTATCCCATTTACACAACGTTTCGCGGGCATTCATTAAAAATCCACTATCCGCTTTTTCTGAGAGGAAGATGCCTCTCAGTCCTTGTGTCGCGAAATCACCTATAACTAAAAACTTTGAGTTCATCTGACAAGTCCTTCCGATAGAAGTTGCGAAATAAACGCCCGCGCCTTATCCTTGTCACACCTATCGAATGGTGTAACCATTTGTTCGACAGCACCTTTAATCTTTTCTGTAGATTCAGCATCCATAAAAGATTTGAACAAATTCCATTCTAATAACCATTTTAACCTAACCTCGCTGACGACAGATCGAAGTTTCTTCCGGAATTCGGACTCCGACAGAAACGCCCTTATAAGTTCTGTGTCAACCTCAAGACCTGTCTCTGCCAGCACATACTTTGTCATATGGTCTTTTATCTCCGCATACTTCTCAAATGAACCAAGTCGCCGAAATAACGTTTCAACATCTTTCTTCTTATAGGGTATCTTTATAGCCTGCTCTTCGACATTTAAACAATCTCTTCGCCTAGAACTCAACTCATAGAATCTTAAGCTCTTACACGGAAATTCCCGCTCATAATGTTCTTGCGATATGACATCATTGAATTTCTTTTCTTCCTCAGAAAGATACTTAACACTACCCCAGTGCACAAGCAGATGAATGTCCTGTTTGCTGACTTCAGATTTTTCATCAGGAAACGTTTCCCTAACAATATCTGCAATAAGAGACAGTAATTTCTTCGTTGACAGCCCCCGATATCCACTATTTTTGGAATCGGCTTTTAATTTATTTATATCAGAACTACTCCGTATAGCCACCACAAAGACACCGCTTGTATGATACTCAGACATCGATTCAAGGGGAAACACGTACTCAGTCCCACTATCCTCTAAGTTGATCTGCTGTTGCGCACCGCGGTGTTCTGCGGCTACACGAGATTCCATATCACCAAAAGCAGCACTTAATGAAGGCATTTGCGGGATCCATGTTCCAGCATCCATTGCCACGGCATCGTTAATCTTAGGGCGAAAGGAATAAGTCCTTCTAATCTTCTTATCGCCGCATCCCCTGACATAACGATTGAATTCTTCATCGTTCTTTGAGACAAATACAAGTATCATGTTATAAACTCCTTTCATTTGGCAGAATATTCATAACAGTATCAACAAGCAAAAGTTTTTCTGGATAACGCTTGAAGAGCGTTTTCTCAATGATGGAGAACGGCAAAACCCTAGCCGTTGGAGGAATGTTAGATGGAGTTCCACGTCCCGTTGTTATTACGACATATCGAATATGCTGCTGTAGAGTTTTTAGGAAATCGCCGACATCGCTTTGCGAATTATCCTCCTTAAGTATCTTATCAATGATCCCCTGATGTATGATGACAATGTCAAAATCTGTTGCCAATATTGTTTCCGCATCTATTGCGAGTTCAAATCTTGAATTGCGGAAATCAGCCACGCCAGTATTGTTTTCATCACAGGCTCTGACACCGGCACGCTTAAGGATTTCTGCGACATCGCGATGGTCCTTCAAGAATTTTGTGGCGCGCTCATCAATGACAAGAACTCGCAGCAACGCATTTTCGACCATTCCTGTCATTTCCCTGACAACCGAGAGTCTGTCATCTGACTGCTTCGTGGCAAGACAATCTATTTTTTGCTGAAGAGCGGAAATTGAATTCAAATAACTCTGTGAACCACTCAAGGGTTCAAAGTAAAGAGCCTTGTCTATTTTGGATTCTTCGTCACCCGGTTTTTGCGTAAACTCATCATCGCCATGCCTCCAATAACATAGACCGCCTTCTCCATTCTCAAGGAATTCTTCTGCGGCACTTCGATTAGAAGAAAATAAGACAGACAATACTTTCTCTCCGTCATTCTCGCCCCGACGCTTCCATACAATTGGGGTCTTATCACTACGTGGAGTCCGTTTTGTCACGCCAAAGGAACGTGGCAAGGTCACAATACGTTCTTCGTATTTGGCGAGAAACGACTTTGCTTGCTCCAAGACAACTTCACAGATGTATTTGACAAAATTCCGAACGTCAGAATATCCGTCTCCATCACTATTATAAAAGACCCTTTCGCAACCACCATAGAGATAATACAAACAATTTCTTGTCTTCAAGCCGCGCACCGTTTCTTGCCACCTGACATCGACATAAGAAATGCCGTCTTGATCTGTCGCCGACACATTGATTTCCTCTGGCATTGTCGCCTTTGCCGCCTCAGCGAATCGAATCAATTGCAATGCAATTCTCTTACTGTTGTCTGTATGTTCGGACAACATCCCTACAGGCATGATAGGTCTTTCCTTGAGCATAACAAGCAAATACAACGCCCCCGCAAGCTCTGGCCTCGTCCGTTTCTTTTCGATGGTTCTGAGGTAACCTCTGACCGCAGAATTAAATGAATGTTCAAAAACAAAGTGAAGCAAATCTGCATCAGTAATAAGACTTTTTCCCTTGGCCTCTTCTCCACCATCAACATCAACACTCAAGATAGATTCGTTGGTCACCTTCCGCACTTTGCGAATATAATCTATCCAGCACGCATGGATGTCCTCCAACAAATCCCAAGCAAACTTACTCGCCACCGTATCATCCCGCAAATTGGCGCTTAACACCTTAACCTTATCGCAAAGTGCCTTTTCATCAATCACACCATCCTTCAATGGATAAAAATCGCCATCGTAGCGGGCAATCCTATTCATTTTACCTCTCTGTCCAGCCACATCAACAGGAGACAGTACACGGAATGGTAGTTTAGGCCAATTACTCTCTTCTTGGCTAAAATCCAAATTCCCCATCAGCGCATACGAATAAGCGAGCCCCTTTGATTTCAAGACATCTTCTGTACGCATTAGTTCAATGCCGAATCGGCTTAACGCACTGTTGACAACGGACAAATCACTCTTAGCTACCCTGTCGGGTACCTGAATTAACAACTCTTGTGGCTTGTGTAACCAGAATTTATAACCCAAACATTCTTTTTTACCATTTTGGACAACAATCGGCTCAATCAACTCAATGGACTTTCCGTGTTCATTACCAATCCCCCCGATTTTATCTATATCAGCATTTTGCAGATAGCCTACAGAAATTCGCATTTCTGCAAGCCCCCAGTTCTCTCGCACCAAAGCCCCCGAATCTGGCGATATCAAGCTACCTTTTACCTTTTCCTTCAGCGCCTCCACCGTGTCAGACATCCCCGACGGCACATCCCCAACACGATCATTCCAGACACGCACCTCTATTCGCTTGTCACGCGGATTATCTCGGAAATCGACATAGACATCAAGATCATTGTTAACTTTTGCTGCATCATCAAGTTTTGACCACTCGTGTTTAGCCGCATTGCGAATTATATTTTCAAGGATAGTGAAAATTGCGTGCTGTCCGACAACACCACCAGGAATTGCCACCGCTACATCGCGGTCAAAAGAAGCAGACTCATCAGGCGAGGCATTTCCATTTGAAGGCATTGTATTCCAAGTCCCATCAGTAGGGTAATCAGTTATAAAATCTTCGACATTATCAGTTCCGACAAGCGAGGCAAAATTCGTCTCCCAACCTTCTTTACAATCGTCTTTTATTCGACGGACATGCAACCTGATTGTTTTATGCTGGACATTTCTATCCGATGTGTTAGGTAGAGATTGATAAATATATGCAGGATTCTGAAATTGATAAGCACACAACCCTTCGCTCCTTGATATGTAATTCAATAAATGCGCCTGAGACAAAAAAGCACGCATTATGTCACAGACAAACATCGTCGGCTGCCGCCAAAGCGGAAAATCACCAACTGCAGTTGCTATATAGTCCATTCTATGCTGAATATATTGGTAAAAAATTCTATCATCAGGCATCGTGCCAACATTATGCGATAATGCCGCCAATACATGGCTCCCAATATTATGAGAACCATTGCGAGACATTATCGCCCCAATGGCAGATTTTGTGGCTAGTTTTGCAGAAAGTTTAGCGAAACTATCAATTGACAAAGCAGATGCCCATCCTTTAAATAAAGTGTCTATCGTCGCTAATTCTTCATTTGAAAGAGCCGATGTCGCGTAAATCATCAACCCGCCGTCCCCAAGTTCTTTATGCGATACTTTTAGCGTAGCATTGTTAAAATAATAAAAAAACAACTTACGCCCTTGATTGAACGCATAAAACAATTTCTCTGCAAATGTATCTACGCGCGAGTAAGTACCAACCTTTTTTAAGTCGCTAAAATCACAACCCTGGTAATTAGATCCGCATTCACCTTCTATTTGAGAAAACAATTCTTTAACAGAAGTTTCCTGAATGTCATTCCCCGTAAATGATGTCCCCCAATATCTATAATGACTAGACTCGTCTTGCTCATCCCCTCTAAAATAATATCTAATGCTATTTGAATTGCCAACACACAGTAATTTCTTTGGATTTGCATCCATCTCTACAAATATATTATACTTTTGTGGACGTTGGTAAATCTCTGTAGTAAACGAAGTATTCCTACCGCATTTTTCAATTACTTGCCGGATCAAACTTCCAAAGATCTCGATCAGCTCGAGTTTATCACGATAATATGTAACAGACTTTTCACGATCCATCTGCGCATTCTTCACATCCGACTCGAAAGAATAGCGAATAAATTGAGTAAATGATATTCGATCATAAAGTGTACTTAGATAAGACCGCAGATTTGACAACAGACGTTGTTCTATCGCCAATTTTTTCTTGCACATGTAAAAGTTAAACGCATCGCTACATAGCAAAGGATCTTTATTTTGATAATGCAAATTGCCAAACTCTTCGATAATAAACCTACTCTCAAGTAAGAATTTAATTGCATCAATAGACCATGTTTGTTTATGTGAATGAACAGAAAATGCGGGACTTCCTTTTATGAAACGTGGATCATCCCCCCCCCATCCACTTACCAGCAACACACCATCAGCTGATAAAAGTTCATCAAATCGTTGCAAACAGACATCCCATTCTTTAGGATCAAGATGATGTGCTACACCCCAAAACATAATGACATCATACTTTATGGCATGACTTTGAAGCGCCCTTATATCTCCAGCCATTAAATGTATCGATGGATTTTCACCATGTTTCTCCCTCAAATAATCAATAACAACTTTTGAGATATCAACACCGGTAATTTGATTAAATCCCAACTCCTGAAACAAGGGAAAATATAAGCCTGCACCACAACCAAAATCCAATAAAGATAGGGAATGTTTTCTTAACGAAATCGGACGAAGACATTCTTCTATCTGTTTCTTACATACCTCTACCCATTCGGGATTCTCCCAAGGTCGAGACTTTGAGATATCACCATACATTTCATCCCAGAATGAAGCACTCATAAAACTCCTTTTAAATATCACTCTTGAATTTGAAGCATCTTGTATTCTGAAGTTATACTACCATCCGGATGAGAAGTGAATTTTAATCCCTCCACATCATATATTTTTTCGTTACTTAAAATATCTCCAATTGCAATTGGATTATATCCCACTTCTGATATCACTCTTTCTAGTATATGTACGCATGAATAAGCGATATAACTTAAAGCCGTAAACTCTGAATGATACTTTTCCATTGAAATCATATTCCTACGCCTAAATTCCGCACTATCATACGGAAAAGCATAATCATTATACCAAATGCCCTTTGCATATCCTCCAGCCGCCTTGATTGTTGCTGCATTATTAAATCCCAAGTTTGCAATTATCTCATTAGCATACCCAGCTTCCCTAAGATACTTAACTATAATCCCCATAGTCGGAGAATAACCAACTACCACAATACAATCTGCATCCTTATATGTTGCCTTAGTTGTGACATTTCGGATTGTACTATAATCATCCCCGTATAAATTTATACCAATAATTTTATCTCCCAACTCCTGCTTAAAGATTCGTTCCACAGCCAAGCCAGCCTCTGTATTAAAAATATAAAAATAAATCTTATTTCGAGTATCACTATTTTTAATGTAGCGAGATAAAAAATGGGCTTCATCATCTCCCGTATTAATCGGTCTAAACACATGTTTATTATTGTCCTTTGTTATATCCGCATGCGATGCAATACAGAATAGCAAGTCGCCACCTTGGATTGCACTTGCTTTAAGAGCAAGCGAATTATCACTTAACGTTGTGAAAAAGACATTTACATTACTCATGGTTTTCAATTTGTTATAACCTAGAACTGCATTTTTCACTTCTGACTTTGTGTCAAAATACTCAACTATAATCTTTGCACCAGTCTTACCATCGTTCAAACTACTTATCGCCATATCCAATCCAGCGACAACAGAATTTCCCGTATCAGCATATTTACCAGTTAAGGGTAGAATCGCGCCAATGCGAATAACATTATCATCATTTTGTTGCCGATTATTATAAATCCCCACCGCGACGATGCCGAGCAGGGCAACAATCCCGATTCCAATCAACAACTTTTTGTTCTTTTTCATTTTTGTTTTCCTTTCTTGTGTTCAAATGATTCCCAGCGCCTTTGCCCGCCACTCGCGGGCTTGGGAAAAATCCTGCGGGACGCTGCAACCGGATTCGTAACAGGAAGCAAACTGACGCATGCAGTTCTTGTTACCAAGGGCAGCACCGCATTTGAAACATTCAACGGCGCGCACGGCATCCGCCACCCCTTCTCCCGCGTCGTCAAACAGGTATAGCATACCCGCCGCCCATTCAGCATCTCCATCGGCTTTGGGCGTGAAGTTCTTAACCCAGTCCGTATCACCCATTGAAATCCTCCTTGCCCTTGCTTGCGGTGCCGCGCTTGGGCGTAATTTCCGACTCCATGAATGTTTCATCAACCACGACCCCCAACTTATCTGCCGCTTTCTTGATTTCGGCAAGGCCCTTCGGCGGACGCTGAGTCAACTTGTACCTTGCAACACCCATCGGTTTGTCGGTGACACTCAAAGCGTATTCCACGACCGTTCGGTTGCCATCTCGGCAAAGCAAGAGCCCTATTGTCGGCTCATCCCATTCGTTCTTTATCTGCCGATCGATGGCCTCCATATAGAATCCCAGCTGTCCAATATGTTCAGGCTTGAATCCGCCGGCCTTCAACTCTATGCACAGATACCGCCGACTCTTCAAGTGGTAGAATATGAGGTCGGGCCAGAAATCCTCCCCGCCGACATTCACACGCACCTGATGTCCGACATACGCGAACCCCCCACCAAGCTCGGTAAGCGTACGCGTGATATTCCTGACCAATGCCGCCTCTATCTGACGCTCATTGTTGTTGTCCACTGTTTCGGTCAATGCGAACGAATACTCGTTCTTTATAAGTTCATTCGCTAAATAGCCGCTCGGCATTGGAAGCGTCGCATCAAAATTGACAAGGGCCTTACCTGTTTTTTCATACACATCTTCACCGATCGCAATCTGCAAATCGTTGCGGCTCCAACCGTTCTCTATCGTCTTGCGCACATAGAAAAGAGCCTTGTTGCTATCGCCTCTGCACTTCCCGATTAGAAGTATATGATGCCCCCACGGCACTTTCATAAGATCAGCGATCCTGTTATCTTCAGCAAGCTGTTGAAGATAACGGTATAGTTCGTAAAACCGCAATGCATACCGTATATTCGACGGAGAAAGTCCAATAGGATTGTGTATTCCAAGGCAAAGGTCGTTGCTGAGATTTTCGAAGAAATGGACGTTACGTTTCTTTCCGGGATACATCGCCGCAATGTCTTGCCCAAGATTCCAATAGAACTCCAGCATTGCAGAGTTGACTGCTACCGCCGCCTTTATCTGCGTAGCGCGATAGCGAACCTTGAGTTCTGCAATCCACTTGCGGTACTCCTTTGCCGAGGATAAATCTATATTACTGCGCCGTTTCATATTGAAAATTATACCATTTTCCATTTACGTCCGCCATTCTTCCTGAACATCCTTAAGACTCCGGCCGTCCGCCGTCTTCCAATCAATACGCCCATTTGACGGTCGCCCCGCAATCACAGACGAGGCAGCGGACGGCGAGGCGAACTCACAATCACTCGTAAAGACGCCATTTACAATCGTACCGTCTTTCGTCAACTTGCAGCGGAGTTTGTAATAATTCGGTGTGCGACTCTTCAGAGACGGCATTATTCCAGATGAAACAACAGAACCTCGCAAAACGACAAACGGATGCCCTGGTCCAATTGAACCATGAGCATCGGCACCATTAGTGCGCAAGACAAAACCGCGTCTCTTTCCCGAGGATTGCTTGAAATCCCGATCGCCCGTGACGTCAACGACCTTCCAATAGCCGCCTTTAGCAGACCCGATGCGACGAATGATTTTATTGGACTTCAGCCAACGAATATTATTTTCGACGGCAGTCTGTGAAATGCCGATCTTCTTGGCCAATTCAGAAATGGATATCTTGACATCTGCGATCATCAATCCAATGATCTGCAGGCGTTTTTCACCCAACTTTTCACCCAACTTTTCACCCAACTTTTCACCCAACGCCTGCTCCGCACCATTTTTCATGCCACCATCTTGAGTTGCAGACGCCGATTTCTGCGGCTCATCTATGGCAGCCTTTGCGACTTTTGTCTCGAAAGCCGTGATCAACCGGAATGAGAATTCAGCCTTGCCATTGCCATTCGCTTCAAGTTCATCCTGCACCATGCCAATGCCGCGATTGTAGCAGTTGACATAGCCCATTACCTTCATCGCTTCAGCTATGATCGGATTGCGATAATCGCTCACATTCGGAAAATTCTCGGGACGGGCGCGTCCATAAAGTCCACCATGATTGACAACTTCAAGCCGATCTGAATACTGGTAAAAGTGAATCGGCGCGTTACCCTGGTAGTCGCGATGCATGA
>SUVZ01000334.1 GCA_015061765.1 Lentisphaerota bacterium | reverse complement strand
CCACCGGTCGCCGATAGAGCGGCAGTTCTCAAATCGCACCGACACCGGAGTCCCCTTCCGCAGATGCGAAAGCGCCGCCTCGAAGCCCTTGCCGGCGTTGTTCTCCGACACGCAGTTGCGCAGGATGACATTGGTAAGCAGCTCGCCGGGCTTGTTCGGCTCGACATCGACACCATCCTCCGGCGGCGTACCCTTCGTGTTCATGAAGCGACAGTCCTCGACCAGAAGATTCTCACCGGAAATGATCGAAAGCCCCTGTCGGTGATTGCGGTCGCAGACGCAGTTGCGGATGGTGATCTCCCGCGATTCCTCGTGCGTCTTCCTGCCCTTCGAGATGACGATTCCGTCCCCGCCGGAATCCTCCAGCCGCAGGCCGTCGACAATCACGCGCCGCGAGCCCCGAATCGCCAGTGCATGACGCCATTCGCCCCGCCGGTAGTCTCGTCCACGCTTGTCCTTGCCGAATACATAGTCCTCGCGCCACATCCGCAGCACCGCCCCGTTGCCGACGACCGTCACGTCCTTGCAATCCCCAATCGTGAACAGGCAGTCGGATTTGTACCAGAACTCGCCGCGCTTCGCCTGCAGAACCACACCCTTCTCGAAGACGATCCGCTGGTTAGATCGCGCGAAAAGCGGCCGCGACACCCACGGCGTCGGCTGCACGTCGATCACGATCTCGGGCAGACCCGAATCAAGCGCCGCCTGCAGAAACGATGTCGAGTCCTCTGCCGAAAACCCGAAACGCTCCGATACCTTCACGCCCGCACCTGCGGCGGTGATGCTCACGCCAAACACCGCCGCCGCCACGCCAAACAATACGCTTCTCATTTCCACTTTTCCTTTCTCCAGCCATCACTGGATCACCAAAACCAGCCCAGGCCCCTGCGGAACGGCATAGAACGTGACGGTGCCGTCACCGTTGTCAGACTCCTCTATCGTTGCGCCGGCGTAGGGGAATTCGGACACCATCACACCGGTCATCTTGCCGCGCAACGCAGGCGCCTTATCCATAGACAGCGTTGCGATCGCCACCTTGCGCAAGGCCTTCGGCAGCTTTTTCAGCTTATCCCCCGGATCAGTTACCGTCACCGTGATTCCTCCTTCAGGCAGCACGAACGGCGTCGACCAACTATTGACCATGCCATAGCGGCCGATGCCGTCGGCGACATCATCCGTCGCCTCGATTTCCAGCCCGGCTCCATCCTCGAATCTCACCTCCAAACCGTCCACCGCAGTCGATGAAAGCGGCCTGAACACGCCTTCCGCAATCGTCAGCAAGTTGGTTCCGTCAGTAACGCCTGCAACCGGCGTGTCTGAATAAGTGCCTTTGGCGGTCTGGAACTTCAACGCACCGCCCAAGGCGAACGTGCCGGGACCGGTCTTCCTGAGAGCATTGTTGAAGGTCAGCTGCTCTTCCAGCGCAAAGACCGAATTAGTGCCGATGTCGAACTCGACAAAGCCGCGATTGCCTTGAGGTTTAGCCTCTGCATTGCCGGTAAGATAAAAGCCGAGATTGACCTGATCCACCGTGATCACGCTGTTTGACGGGATATGCAGCACGGTGTTGCAGTCGAAATGCAATCCGTTCACCGTCATGCTGGCGCGCCCGCCGCCGAACGCCTCTTTTCGGGTGAAGTAGGCATGCGTACGGCAGTCTGCGTTATAGACTGAAGAGCTGACGCGAATCTTCCCATAGAACTTCGAGTTGTCTCCGCTGAACCGGAACACCGACGAACCGTACTTGTATGCAATGCTTTTAGTCTGTGAACCCATAGCGGTCTGGATCGTTCCGCTACCGTAAAGGTTCGCCCGCATGTCCCATGCCGGATTCGTCAGGGCATACTGGCTTAGCGTAAGCGTGGAGCCTGAGGCGATTCCATAGTTACCCTCGAAAGACACTGCCTTGCTGCAATTCACCGTCCGCACAGATCCGTTGTCCGCATAGCTGGCGAAATCATTGCTCCAGAATTTATCCACCCATCCGTTTGCATTAATGTCCCTGACCAGAAGCGATCCACTTATGATCCGCAGATCATTGCAGACAAATCCCGAATCCTGCTCGATGAGCGTATTGGTGCCACTGGTGATGAGCGCACCTCCGGCGAATATGTCGCGATAAGCTTCGCTTCCCTCGCTGTATCTGTCGGGGTTGCGGAGAAATTTACCATTAATGATATAACCGGTATCCGGATCATCCGGAGCCTGTCCGTCCGACCATTTGACGACGTTGGTCATGTCGTCGTCGACATTACCGGCGCCGTTTTTGTGATCCGAAAAGCCGCTACCCGACACATAGTACCTCAGATCGCCATATTTGATGTCCCGCCCGTCGATTTCCAGAATCTTGGGCACGGTTGGATCACCGAGCACGTCTGCATCAAATACGAACTTGCCCGAATCGAGCGTCGTACCGACCGGCGCCCGCAACAGGATCCCCCGTCTCGTCCGCATCGCATACCGTCCCGACGCACTCTCATCGATAGCGGCAAGAATCTGCTCGAACGTTTCTTCCACCGCCGGCAGATTCACGTCGACCGCATCCTCAATGGTGAGCGCATTTGAAACCGAGAGAACCGGCTCGCTCTCGCTCGTCGGCTGTTCTGTGAAATCAAGTGTAGAACCGGCCTTCAGCGTCAGACCCCCTATGGTGTTCGTGCCGGCGCTCCTGAGCACACCTCCCACGGCGACTTCGACCATGCCCGGAAAATTTCCGCCGTTGAGACCGATGATTCCCTGCGCGTCGCTGGTATATGACGATGATGTATAGAGATGTCCCCATGACGCCTTGATCGTTCCTGTAAATTCCGAAAGGACACCTTCCGAAAAATTCGCCGTGAATTTGTTTGATTTGTTAGCAGCGGAGGGGGCGTCCAACTGCGAATAGACATGTACCGTGCCCGAACCATAAAACTTGTCATGGAAGGTAAAAGCTTTGCCTTTCGATCCCGATTCATAGATGCCCATCCGCGCACCGCTGTTGACCGTAATCTTGCCATAGATATCGGCATTGCTTTCGTTCCAGCTAGCAAGACAGGCGTCTCTGTGGAAGATCAGACCTTCATTGGCGAAGGTAATGGTCTGATCATTATCGTTCTGAAGCAGAAAACCAGCTCTCACGTTATTGCAATCAAGAATCAGCGAATGCCCGTTGAAAGTGTAGGCGGCATAACCGGATGACGCCAGAGGTCCTTTCATTCGCTTGGTACCGTTGTACACATAATCGTAATTTGGATCGACAGGTCCGGTCGCCGATGCCCCCGATTCCGACCCTAGCTTCCAGTACGTACAATTGGTCACCCATTGCGTCACGCCATCGGGATGAAGATAATACGTTCCCAGTGTTTCCGCCAGACCCGTAATGCTCGTTGCGACAACAAGCAGACACTTCCCCATGTCCACAAACACCTTGTCAATCGTCATTTTTTTATTCCTTTCATTTGATGGATACTATGCATCGAAGATATCTTGAATCGTTACGCCTCTCTCACCGACACCCCGGCCAGCTCCAGTTCTCCAGGTCGTCTGACCAAGCCAAACCAATCGAGGCGTTCCGGTCGAAATCCCCTTCCGATTCGCGGCGGGGACCTGATCCATGGAAAAAGAGAAGATACTTGCCGACACCTGGAATCCTACGCCCGTCAAGAACGGCTCCAGCCGTCAGTCGTCCCGCCGCCCACGACCACTCCTTCTGACCCAACGTAATGAGGCCCGGCTCGTCCGTCCAGTGCAAAAGGTCCGTCGACGTTTTCCGTCCGATCCCGTTCCGTGGAGAATGGAACATTACGTACCGTCCGTCCGTCTCGAGAACACACACGTTCTCGCCAGCATCTGTCCGTCCGACTGGCGTCCAGTTCTCCAAGTCGTCCGAACGGGCAATGCTGGCGCCTCTCTGCTTGTAGAAGCACCACCACGAGCCCTGCCGGTCCCGAAGCAGGTACGGATCGATCATCCGCCCCATGTCCTGTTCCGTGACCGCAGGACCCTTGACCTTGATGAGCCGGGGCGCACTCCAACTCCGCAAGTCACGCGATCGCATGGTGAAAAGTCTGGCCGTCTGGTTGGCATAACGGACAACACCGTCATCGCGATTCCCGGGGCGCGGATAGCTCTGGAAGCACAGAATACGATCCGCACCGTCCGCAACGACGTTCCCCGGGCTGGAATAGTCCTTCATGCCGTCCCGCAGCGTGAGCTTGCGTGGCGTCGTCCAGTGCACGAGATCCTGCGACTCGACCATCGCCACATAGCTGAACACCGACTTATCAGACTCTGTCTCCACGAGCGTGAAGAAGAGATGGAACGTCCCGTTCTCGTACCAAACGGCTGGATCCCGATAGGCCGTACGATCGTCGCCCTTCAGAATTCTGACGTCAGGGATACAACTCAAACCATGCGCTTCGACCTTCTTTTCAGTGCTGGCCGTTCGTTGTCCTCCATTCTCTTCCAAGACAACGTCTCGGCCCGCATAGGACGGCGGTTGATACCCATGTTGCGAACCCTGCATCCAACGGATCTCCTTGTTGCCGGGAATGTTGTTTTCGGCTCGCGTTACGCCCTCGCCGTACGCCGCCAAGGAGGTCAACACCCCAACGAGACAGGAGAAAGTCACTACCCGGTGCAATTTGTAAAGAAGAGACCGGCGCCTCGACATTGCTGCCAG
>SUVZ01000333.1 GCA_015061765.1 Lentisphaerota bacterium | reverse complement strand
ATGTCCTGCCTTCGCGGCATATTCCCACTGAGCTTCGCTTGGCAGCTCGAAATTTATTCCGGTACGGGCATTGAGAAGGCCAAGATGCGAAACGGCGGACGGTTCTGCAGGATAGAGGTTGTTCGCTCCGCGTATCTGGCTGTAGGTCCCGAAACGGCACAGTGGGAGATGGTTGGTCTTGGCCGTTTCCTCCCCGTCCGAGAACCATGCGTGCTGACCGACGGTCATCTCAAACACCGCCATCCAGTAGTTAGAGCGTAGCCGGACTGTATGCGGAACCGCCCATTCTTCAAAATCTCCGCCTTCCGAAAGGGCGCCCATCGTCCATGGGATGTTTTTTGCTCGGATATAGCGCATGACAAGCTTCTGCGTACGGTAAATGTCACTTTCAGGAAATCCGGGGATATCAGAAGCAGAAGCATAGTAGCGGTGCCGTTCACGAGAAGCGGGGGCGAGGTCTACAACCAGATAGTCCGGCGGACGGTTCGGCGGATATGCGGTGAGCTTCACGCGGACGACCGCGGCATCAAGTTTGTTGGATGGCCAGTCGGCTCCTGCCCTCCAGGAGAAGGAACGTATGCCGCCATCCACCTTGTGCCCTACATCGCCCGTGAAGGTCAGGAGCTTCTCCGCCCCGATGGAAGCGTACTCGTTGCCCGATGCCGTTCCTGTCACATTCGTCAATACATCGCATAGCACTATAGCAGGTTCGCTGAGTCGATAGGTTACATCCACCCGGCCAAGCGGTCCCTTCGTTACAGCTGTGGCGACATCAGATATCTTCGGAGAAGGGAATGCTCCGACTGCTGTGGCGGTCAGCGCGAAAACAGTACAAAATAGCGCCTTCGAGGAAAATATCCCTGACGCACCTTTCTTCTCAAAGACAGATCTGTTCGTAAATGCTTTCATTGCGTACATCCTTTATAAATTGCAGTATCGAGATTACGGAAGAGTCAAGCACATATGGAATCCCATGATTTTCGTGCGCTCTTCGGCATCGATGTGATTTATGTTTACAAGGGATTGGTCATCCCGCATCAAGACGGTTGCCGCAGCAACGCAGTCATAATACTGATGAGATTCTTTATGTGTCATATTCTTCTGCCTCTTTCTCAGCGGAGAATCAATTGAAGACCCTTGGCAGGTTTAACCTCAAACCCGGTTATCCGCCACGCATAGCGCGCCTGCCGGTAACTGCTGCTCGCCCAGTTGGCGTTTGGCGGATCGTTGCGGTTGAGCGTAACGTTCGAGGCCGTCGGACCGAGATATACCGTATCGCCGTACACGCCATGCGTATCTGTGAACGTATAGATCTCCGTCCAGGCCGCTCCCGCCGCCTTGCGGTAGCTGAAGGTGAAGACGCCCATCCTGCGCTTAAGACGCATCTGAATCGTTCCGCCTGTACATTTTACCGCCCATGTATCCTTGCCAGCGACCGTATCAGGCTCGCTGATGTCGCCGCCGACATTTCTGCGGCAGCGCAGCCCGAGCTCGTAGTTGTTTCCGCGCAAGCTGAACGCCTCGAAGGGCGAAAGCGCGTTAAGCCCAGCGCGAAGCATCAAGCCTCCTTTTTCGCCGCTTTTCTTTCCGATAGGAAGCGTTATCTCCATCACGGCGGTAAAATCCCCCTTGAACGACTGCCAGAGAAAGACATAGCCGTTGTCACCGTACGTCGTCCTGGAGTTGTCCGCTCCGGCGAACGCAAGATCGATCGTGCCGTCGTCATTGACGCGCACATCACCGGGATAGCACGTTTCGTCGGCTGCGAAAATTTTTGCACCCTCCCACGGCGAAGGCAGCGCATTCGGCACGACCGCTTTGAGCTGAGAGGCCGGAATCAATTCGCGCACTCCCTGATTCTCCCAGTAAAGGCGGCAGCCCGACGAGCCGACGCCCTGCCAGTAGATCACCGTAAGGTCATGCTCGCCGGCCGCAAGCGTCATCGAAGTGGAAAGAGTCTTCGCCGCATACCTCGAATCATAGCGGAGAATGCTCTCGCTGTCGAGATGTACGGACACCATCCCGTCCGCCTCGGCGGCAAGATTCCACGTTCCGTCAAACGGCACGATAAGTTTGCCCGTCCACGATACGAAGACGTTGGTGTGAGTATCGGCAACGCCGGGCACGATCGGGCGCGCCTCCTCAAGCGCGGCCGAGGCGATATCGACGGTTCCCGTCGCAACGGCAGCCAGCCTGTCGCCGACATCGCACATCACATAAGGGAAGCGGTATTCGGTATGCAGACCTTCACCGTCGCCTCTGACATACGGTAGGCAAGCGCAGGAAAGCGAATACGCCTCATTTTCGCCGTTCACCGCAACGACGCGGTAATCGTAACGAGTTCCCGCTTCCACGGTAGTGTCGGTATAGGTTGCCTCTGAAACGTTGGCCGCAATCGTCTCCCATTCGCCTCCTGCAATCCGGCGCTCGACACGGAAGTCAGACTCGTACCCCGCCTCCTTCCAGTTCAAAACGACAGCGCCGTCCGCTCGCTCCGCTGCGACGTCCAGCGCACCCACGGGATAACCGGAAAGCGCCGATACCGGCCAGCCGTAGAACTGGATTTCGCATACCGTTAGGCTCCAGCCGGTTTTGGTCGGATTGTAAGCGTAAACATACCGGTACGGTGTCGTATCGATCGACGTGACCTCATGCCATTTGACACCGGAATGCACGACGGATTCAGTAACCGCAGGCTCGGTCGTAGCATACCAGCTGTCGGAGCTGTTGGACCCGTAAAAGCATAGACCGTTGAAATTCTCATAATACTGCCCGGATGTGGCGTTTCGCGGATAACAACGGACAAATCCTATGCCGTGCAGGGAACCGAGATCAACCCCGACGCTCAGACGTCCGCTTCCTGGCGCATTCATATTGGGGTGAGTTTTCAAATGATCGTCAAACGCGCAAGCCGCCGAATCCGCCGAACTCGCCGGAGTGCTGCCGTTTCCATTATTGTATATTTTACTCCCTGCTCTCCAAATGACCGTTACACCGTCTTTCACCTTTGTCATGTCGTCCCAGTCGCGCTCCAGGAGCTGACAGCGACGGTGGGCGAGCGTCACTTCGCTCATATCGCCTTCGATGCGACCTTCATCATCTGTCGCATCAAAAGCGAATGCGATTTTATAATAGCACGGAACTCCGAGCGGTGCGGACTCGTCAGTATAATTCTGCACTCCTTCAAGTTCAGCAAGCTTCATCCAAGGACCACCTTCGCCGTAAGCGCGGTAAACGACCGTACGGGTGACTGCCACAGGCAGCGTCCAGGAAAGAACAGCGTACTGATCGACAAGATCACTGCGCTGAACCGCAAGATCAGCCGCCGAAGCCGAAAGGTCGGGCTGAACCATTTCATGTGCGATCGTATCGGAATAAACGACGTCCGAGTCGTTCACAGTGGCAACGCGGTAGGAATAAACCGAACCGGCGGCAAGGTTTTCGTCTGTATAAGACGTTGCCGTAAGATTATCAGCGAGCGTCGTCCACTCGCCGTCGCCGACGCGGCACTCAAGGCGGAATACGGAGCCTGCGGCATCATCCCGCCATGAAATCACAAGCGAGTCATCAAGCGGCTCCGCTTTAAGATCAACCGCACCGACGGCATACCCGTCAAGCGCTGATGCCGGATAGCCATAAAACTGGAGTTCGCCGACAACAATCTGCCAACCGGAATAGTTGGCCGCATAGACATAACGGTAGGGGGTGGAGTTAAGCGACGCCACCTCGTACCATTTTGCCGAGGGGACGTCCTCCGTCGAATCCGTCAGCGGCGGCTGAGAGGCGTCAGACCAGCAGCTCTCATCGTTTGAACCGTAAAAGGTTATCCCCCTGCAATTCCGCTCATATTCCTTGCGCGGACGGAAACGCACGAATCCGACCCCGAACGCGCTGCCCAGATGCACACCCACACTGTGCCTGCCGCTTGACGGCGCACTGACGTTCGGCGCGGAGTTCAGCTGATTGTCGAACGCCAACGCCGCGGATTCGGCGTTTGACGCCGGAGCCGGAATCAAATCGCCGTTCGCGTCATATCCGCCGTTCCAACGGGAGTTGCCCGTATTCCAGATAACCGTCACCCCGTCCTTGACCTTGGAGAGATCCGCCCAGTCGCGCTCCAGAAGCTGACAGCGGCGGTGACGCACCGTTTCCGCACACATCGCGCCGACCGAACGCACGCCGTTCTCCGTCGACGCAAAAGCGATTTTGTAGTAGCACGGGACTCCGAGCGGCGACGCGTCCTTCCAGGTCGCGGCATCCTGTACCTCCGCCACCTCCGTCCACGGTCCGCCGGCTCCATGTGCGCGATAGACAATCGTACGTGAAACACCTTCAGGAAGCTTCCACGAAAGAACAGCATTTTGGTTGGTGAGGTTGTCACGAGTAACAGTGAATTCCGTCGGCTCTATGGAAAGATCAATCGACAATGTCGCTGATACAACAGCAGGAAGCATCACCGCCGTTGTACAAGTCATAAAGAATCTTTTCATGTTTTCCCCTTTCGTTTTACAATTGCGCAGGATGGAGTAACCATATTTCGCGCTACATGGAAACAGCCACCAACACTGAATGAATAACAGAAAACATTGCTATCCCATAGGCAGGATAGAATCCTTTCTTTAATTGGCTCTTATGGTATCATAACAGCAGCTTCGCCGTCAATGGGAAATCTATCGTTATTTGCACAAAATCATACCCCCC
>SUVZ01000332.1 GCA_015061765.1 Lentisphaerota bacterium | reverse complement strand
ACGTTGCACCCCGCAAGACAAAAGAATCACCGATGGGCACGGACAGAAGAATCCACATGCAAGATCAGACTCGACTCATCCGCAAACACCTTGTTGTGCGCTATTCGCGGAGTTCTGACCCTGAAAGCGTCGCCAGCCATGTTGGGATGCGGTGCGAAATGTTCGCTCGCCCCGGATATATCCACGCGCAGACAGTCCCCCTTGGACAGCCGAAATGCGTGATCTGCAAATCGGTAGCGAAGTTTGCGGCGATAGCCCGGACTGTACGGCGAATCGTACGCGAGAGAAGCGATATCGTCGCGCAGCAGCAACCATTTGCCGTCGCCCTTGTCGACGCATATGCGGATGTAGAAGCTGGAATCCTCGCAGTCGCTCGCGACGGAAAGCTCCGCTTCCATGCGGCCGCGCACATCCAGCCGTCCGTCAAGCGGCGGCAGAATGTAAGTGACCATATCGTCGCGTCCGGCATGCGGCGGCTGTATCTGCATTCCCTTAAAGCAGATTCCGCCCGAACCAGGAAACTCAGGCGGTTTGCGCCGCGGATCGTAAGTGAACGAACCGGCTTCTTTACCCAATGTGAAGCGGACTTTCCGCGGACCGTCGGTAAGCTCCGGTTCGGTACGCCAGACGTTTTCCCAAAGCGCGTAATACCGCACCTTCCCCAACGGCATGTTGTCGGATGAAGTTTTTTTGCGGATTGAATCAAACCAATCGACAGCGTCTGAATTACTTTCCGGGCGGGCGCCGCCGGGAAAGTCCGACACCATTCCCGCCGGGATGCCCTCCCGGCGTCCGCTGTGATTGCTTGCGTCAATCACCAACGAACAGTTCGCACGGCGCGATTCGGGCATTTCACGCCACATGGCACACACGCCGTCGGTATAGATATCGTAAAACGCGGTCCTGAGCAATACGGGCATAGTCGATTTCAACATCGCATTGCGAAACCCGGCACCGCTGCCCGGATCATTTGAGCTCCAAAAAGGGTCGTCGACACGGGGATGGCGAAGCACCGTATCAAACGACGGCACATCCTCACCCCAATACCGTACCGGGAAATCTGCAAGCGGAAACTGACGGTAGGTCACCGACGGGTCTCGTTTCAGCGCAAGATTCTTTTTCTTGTAGCACTTCTGGAACCAGCTTCCCGTGAGGGCGATTTTGAAGAAACCGTTGCGATAGCAGATATTATAGCGGTTGCAGTCCTGTACACCTAGCGACGCCCCCTTCACATCCGGCGGATCGGTGTCGAGATAAGAGAAGTGGACACTCGAGGAGTAGCTGGCACCAAGAAGAAAAATCTCGCCGTTGTACCAAGGCAGTTTGCGCACGAAATCAAGGAGCGACAAACCGTCTGCCCGTTCGTTCTCGTACGGAATCCAATCACCTTCACTCATGCCGCATCCGCGGCAGTGCTGATACACGCAGGCGTATCCGCGTTGAATGTATGCGCGACGCTCCTTCCCGAACTTCGCGATATCCGCACGCTGCGGTTTCATATATGGATTGCGGGTTATGACGATCGGACATTTCCCGGCGTCGGC
Organism: Lentisphaerota bacterium; assembly: GCA_015061765.1. Next base: position 3,161 of record SUVZ01000332.1, on the reverse strand, counting down.
CGGAGCCACGCCTATCGTGTACAGCTTCACGCCGTCAGCCGCAGGCATGAACTCCTCGAACCATTGCACCTTGCATTTGTCCGACGCGGGATTTATCTTTACGTCCGCATTGACAGTCGAGCTTTGGATGAGAACCAAAACCGTTAAAACGATCAGTTTTTTCATAATGGACTTTCTCTTTCCTTTCAAGTCACAATTTCCTTTAGGACCGAAATCATTCCTGCGCCATTTGCATCACCGCAGTATGCGGGCGAAACTGTCACCGTACATCCTGCCGATGTTGAGCCGCCGAGACGCAATGTGCGGTTTGTCGACATTCGGCCACACGGAATTATCCTTTCCCTCGAACTGAATCCATCCGGGACGGCGTTCATCCGACCCTCCCCACGACAAGGATGAGATCGTAAACTTCACAATGACGCCTTCTGCTGCGCTCTCAACGGAACGCGCAACAATCTCATGGCTTGGAGAGACCCGATTCCTGCTGCCGATGCCAGACGCCCTGACCGTACCGTCCGGCTGAATCGAAAGCGTTCTGTACCAAGTGACGCCGGCCGCATCTAGGGTATTCATCAAGATCGGATTCTTGCCCTTAAGATGGATATCCACAGACATGTCGCCGTTCGGTTCGTCCTTCACCCGGAATCGGGAGCCCCCCGGCAGATCCGTCCATTCGCCGCCGGCACGGCAATACGGAGCATTGCGCTCCAGTGCCGACTCGGGATACTCCCCGCCATCCTTCAGCACAGAGAGGATGCGAGCTATCTCCGAATGGGTTCTCGTCAAGCTGCGAAGGCGCCATTCGAGTTTCGCCGGGTGGTACTGATGAGCCTCGGCCTCCGAATGGAACCCGAGACGGGAATCCGCAACCGCAAGAGGAAGAAGCCTTGATGTCACAGCCTCTTCTTCGGACGCGATACGGTCCATTGTCTCGACAGCAGTTATCGCAGCGGCGGTGTTTTTACGCACCCGACTCTCATAGATGGCCTTCGCACGGCACGCGTAGAAACGCAGAATGTTGCATCCGCTCTCGAACTGACACTGGAGAGCCCGCATAACCCCAATATCTTTGATTCGCTCTGGATACCCCTTCCAGCGTTCGGCAAGCACATCGAGAATATCGCGTCCTGATGCATCCCGCATCTGCGCCCCATTCGACATTCGCATCGCCAGCAAGGCCGCCTCTTCTATCGTATGATTCTCAAGTGCCTCGCCGATCATGTCGCCGCTCGGCGGATCCAAAGGCTTCCATGTGCGTCCGAGCGGAAGAAGACGCACATCGGCGTAGAGCGGCCATGCCGGACCTGCATGGAACGGACCGTAATACTGCATATTGTTCGAAAGCGGATATTCGGCATAGGCATCTGACAGACGCTTCCATACACTGGCAACGAGTTCAGAATCCTCACCCCAGTATGGTGCAGCAAGCTTCCGGAGAAAGGCGTCTTCATCATCCGCAAAGTCGCTGAACGACAGTTCACCCGCCGCCTTGTTCATGATGCCCGGATAGTTGCCGAAAAACCAGCACTGAAGAACCGTCGAGACTCCTGCCTCCTTCATCGCCTTGTATTTCCGGTAGAGAAGCCCCGGCACCGGGACGAACGGCACTGTAGCAACCTCATGCGAATTGCCTACCTGTATCTTAGCGCCGATGCGAGACCCCGCGACCTTCCCGGCCTCGGCGACGGCCTTGAAGCCCTCCGCCGGCCCCACAAAGGACAGCCAGTAGTCACCGCCCGTCCGGCATCGGCCAAGCTGTTCCTTGACCGCACCCGACTCAAAGTTGTATATGAACGTCACTCCGTCTGGCACATGCCTGGCGCAGTCCGCGACCCATGGTGCGCGCTGCGGAAGGACTTGCGGCTGATAGAACCAGCTGATGTATTCCGCATTCGAACCTGCCGAACGGATACCACGGACCACCGCCTCAGAAGTGTTGCGGTATATCTGCCACGGTTCAAGATGCGCGCACTCCCGGCAGCATTTGTAATCCCAGTCGCGCGTCACGCCGTTAATGACGGAAAGGCATGTGGTGGGCCGCTCGCCGTGCGCGATCATCAACACTCCGCCAAGGTCTGGGACTTTGCCGAACACGTCGCGTACAGACTCCTCGATGTAACGCTGGACTTCCGGTTTCGCCGTGCACATCAATCTGCGATCATCACCGTAAGATGCCCCTCCGAACAATTCCGGATGTTCCACGAACAGAGGATCAGAAGGATAGACACAGGCGGGTTCAATGCTGAACACCCACACCTTTATGCCGTATTTTTTGCACCGCTCAACCGTGCGACGGAGCTTTGCGATACGCCTGTCCGCATCAGGCGACTTTTTCGTGAACGATGTCTCGGCGATGTCTCGCCAAACAACGGTTATCCACAGCCCGTTGACTCCCTCGTGCGCAAGACGGTCGAGATACGCCTCGGGATAGTAGTCCACGTCATCCATCAGTTCATCACGATTGAGAGGAGGGCGTTTGATGGGACTGAAGAAGCATCGCGATATGCGGTTCTTGACCCAGGGCTTGCGGATGCAGCTCTTGAGGTCTCCGGCACGCACCCGATCCTGATAGTAATAGACAGCCCTTCTCAACCCTTCGTCGTCCTCGGCGGTAATGGACACCTTGCCATCCTGCGCAATGTCGATGCGGTAGCTTTCCTCGCCGGCGACTTTTCCCCGAATGAAAGCCACGCCGTTAGTCGGTACAGGCACAAGCACCTCCGGCCGGGCTAGGTCCTTCCTGAACCCCCAGCTTTCAATTCCAGGGTATGGCGGCGGAGCCTCATCCAGCTGGGCATCCGCTGCAAAAACACTTCCGCAGAACACCGCAACAGACATCGATAAGAATGTAAATGTGTGAAACGTCTTCATTTTTTCCTCATTTCCGTTTAAACAAGCTACGCTTAAAAATCATATGTTTTGTGAAACGGCATAAACGGCTTTACAGCTCTGCGCTCGCCGAACAGTGCTCTTTACCCTTTACTCTTTTCTCTTTACCCTTTACCCTTTACTCTTCACTCTCATCACTGCAATCCAAAATTCATACTTGCATTAAATACACTCCGCAGTTCCGACCCGAAGGATCGGAACTGCGGCCTGAACAGCGGAATCAGAATTCGAATCCGCTGCGCATATACGGCTTGATGAGCGCGTTGGCCTGC
>SUVZ01000331.1 GCA_015061765.1 Lentisphaerota bacterium | reverse complement strand
GCAAATAACTGTGAAAGAGAAAGTCATGCAAGGAAAGCCGTATGCGGGAAATCCGCACGTACGGTTTGACGAGGGGGCGGACGTCTCGGCGCGTCCGGTACGCTCCGCTCTACTCTACAAAGCAAAAGCAATCCTCGCTGCCATTATGGCGATGCCGTTGTTCGCAGTTGCAGACGCCGTGCGCGTATATGACGCGTGCGACTATGTGCAACGCGGGCTTGTCGGGCATTTTGACGCCATTCGCAATGTCGGCTATGACAAGGATCACAGCCTGACTGCGACTACGTGGAAGAACCTTGCGAACGGACCCGATGCGGAGTTCCAGTATCGCGCCGGCTCCACGCCAGATTCGGAGTGGACGGCGAATTCGTATTACTTCAAGGAAGACGCGATGGCTACGACCGTCGGCACCATCGACCTCGGAACGAATTTCACCGTCCAGATAGCCATCACAGCCGACCCCTCTGCGCAGACGGTAAGCACGGTCGGCGGAAGCGTGGACGCCTCCTCCTACAATGCCTGGTTCAACGACAATCCTAAAAACAACTACGGCTTTTGGACGTCAAAGAATAGCGCGACGCTTGTCGGCAACTTCAATGAACTGGCGCAATCTGGCACTGTCCGTCCCTCCATATCGAATTGGGGCGGGAAATATGTCACATGGATGCTCGATGGAGCCAACAGTCTCTGCTACACGTTCGAGACGGACGAAATCCCCTCCGGCACGAGCCTGACGGTCGTTTCGACAAAACCGGCCGCGCGCAAATACTGCTGGGGCGCGGAAGACAAGAACGGCAACGGCTCGCTCCAAGCGTTTCTGACCGGCGAGTACCATTGCGTGCGTCTCTACGACCGTCCGCTTTCCGGAAAGGAAATTGCATGGAACCGCAAAGTTGACGAGGCGCGCTACCGCGGCGAAAGCGAGCCGGACACCGCGAGCGTGAATGTCGTGCTCGTCTCGGATGTGATGCTCGGCGATTGCGCGGAAGGCTGGATCGGCAGCTACATAGTGACCGGCACGCACACCTTCGCCGCTCCGCCGCAAGCCGCCTTCGCCTGCACCGGCTACACTCTCGAGAAATGGAACGGCACGGCGTGGAGCGCACCCGAGACGCATACGGCCGAGCGCGCATACACATACGATTCGTCGTCCGGCGCAAAGGTGCGCGTGACATGGCACTGGCGCGAGCGCAGCGCCCTGCGCATATTCGATGTCGGCGACTATGTGCAGGACGGGCTTGTCCTGCATTTCGACGGCATCCGCAACGCCGGGGCCGACCAGCCGCACGATCCTGTCGCGACGGCGTGGGCGAACCTCGTCCCGGGGCAGCCTTCCGCGTCGTTCGTGCGCGCGGACGCGTCGTATGGCGAGTGGCTCGATTCGGGGTTCTATTTCGAAGGACGCGACAAACCTTGCGGCGCATGGCTGGACGAAGCCGTGTCGCTGGGTCCGAACATGACAATCCAGGTCGCCGTGTCCGTCGATCCGCTCGAGCAGCAGAGCGTGGATACAAACAAGCGGTACCCGGCGTATTTCTACGGGCCAAGCCCGGATTTCGGCATATACCAGGGATCGTACTCTGGCGCTGCCAGCGTTCCAAAGCAGCTGACGTTCAAGAACCGTTCAACGTATTCAAGCGGTGACGGCGACACCACGATCGCCGAATGGGACGGCATGTACGCGAGCGCGATTCTCGGCGACGACTCTGCATATCTCACGCAGTCGGCCGGTTTTGAGAACGGCGTGAGCCGGACCCCCGGAAACGCCGCGTCTCAGCGCTACTCGTGGGGATGCGGAGTGGATGCCAACGGCAATTGCGTCGAAAATCGCGCGGTAATCGGCATGTTCCATTCAGTGCGCGTCTATGGCAGGGCGCTTTCCGAAAGCGAACTTGCGCAGAATCGCGTCGTGGACGAAGCGCGCTTTCGCGGAGATGGCGGCGGGGCTGGCGGCGACGCGGCCAATGTGATAATCGAATCGAACGTCCCGGGGCGTGCCGGCGTCGATGAATGCGGCAAATACGCGGCCGCGGCCGGATACGTGTTCGAAGCGTCAAGGACCGCAATCGTGGACGGCTCGGCATACGTGCTCGACGGCTACACGCTCGAAACCTGGGACGGCGCGGCGTGGGGAGCGGCGGCCAGGCACGACGGCGAGACTTCCTACACTGCGACCGGCGCGGGGCTCGTCCGCCTTAAATGGCTCTGGTCGAGAACTCTTCGCCCGGTCGCCGGCTACGACGTGGGCGACTATGTGCAGGATTCTCTCGTCCTGCATTTCGACGGCATACGCAATGCGGGCGCCGATGCGGAGCACAGCGACATCGCGACGACTTGGAAGAACCTTGCGCAAAGCGGCCACGACGCGACGAGAACCACGTTCGCAGACGCCACGGACGCATGGAGAACGGACGGATCGTGGACCGGCGACGGATTTGTATTCGGCGGGAAGGACTATTTCGCGATCGACTCCGCCCTTTCGCTCGGGAGCGAAGTGACGGTGCAGAGCGTGATCGACCGCGACGAAGACAGCAAGACCACGGGCGTCTGGGCCAGCGTGTTCGGCGCCACGTCCAATGACAGCGATGACTTCGTGATCTACTACGGCAAGGGCAGCATTACAGATTTGTATTTCAAGCTATTCACCAAGGCGGCGGTCAAAATGCAATCGACATGGTCGGCGCCATACGTCACGGCAATCTACGACGGCGCCAACTCTCTAGTGAGCATCGACAAAGCGACATTGCCGGCGTGGAAGGATGCCCCGGACGGCGTCGCCGGCGATCTCGCGGCGATGAACTACGCCATCGGCACCGGGCAAAACAGCGATGCCAACAAGAAGGCGCGGACATTCAAGGGCACATACCACTCTCTGAGAGTTTACACGAAAGTTCTCGACGAAGCGGAACTCAAGCAGAACAGGCGCGTGGACGAAGCCCGCTTCCGCGGCAACGGCGACGTGACGATCGTCAACGGCGCAATCGGCGATACGGGGATGAACGGCGCAAGTTCCCTCCCAGACGGCGCATACAACATCGAGTCGGGGACGTGGACTGTGACGGCGGCGAACGTGCCGGTCGACGGCGACGGCGTTTACATGCCGAGGCTGCTCGTCGAGACTTGGGACGAAGCGACGGGCGAATGGGTCGCGGACACGACAAGGCCGGTCTGGACGGAGTCGTACACCATCGACAAGGCCGCGCTCGGCGACAGCCGCATCCGCCTTACATGGACGTGGGGGAAGCGCATCGGACTCATCATATCTTTCCACTGACGGCAACCAGATAGACTGCAATGAAGTATCTCGCTCTTTTTGCAACCGCGCTTTGTGCTCTGGGCGCATTCCCGGCAGAACCTGGCCACGGGACGCTCATAGCGCATCGCGGCGAATCGGTCGATGCGCCCGAGAACACGCTCCCCGCCTACAAAACTGCGGTGGAGCGCGGCTTTGGATTCGAGTGCGACGTGTATCTTTCAAAAGACGGCAGGGTTTTCACGTTTCACGATCGAAACCTCACGCGCACCACCGCCGGCGCAAATACCAATAAATGCGCCGACGTGACGTGGGCTGAACTCGAGAAGGTCGATGTCGGCTCGTGGGGCAAGTGGAGAGGCTCGAAGTTCGCCGGGACGCGCCCCGCGCTCCTCGAAGAAGTGCTGGAGCTTGCATACGACGGACGCTGGATATACGTTGAGGTGAAGACGGGGCCGGAGATAGTGCCGCACATAAAGAAAGTCTTTGACGCGCAGAAGACGGCTACACCCGGAAACGTCCTTTTCATCGCGTTCAACGGCAGGACATGCAAGGCGCTTAAGGCGCAGATGCCGGAATACAAGGTATTATGGCTCACATGGGCGAAGCACCGCAGGGGAGAGAGGAAACCGGTCACTGCAGATGAAATCCTTAAAGAAATCCGCAACACGGGAGCCGACGGCGTGGACTGCCACTACGATCCGAAGGTGGTGTCGGCTGATTTCATAAAGACAATCCGAGACGCCGGCTTCGAGTTCCATGTCTGGACGGTCGATGATCTGCCGAACGCGCGGGAGGCTTTCAAGCGCGGCGTTCAGACCGTGACGACGAACTGTGCGAATAAACTTCTGGATGAATATCGCAAAACAGCCTCCGCCCGAAATAGGCCATGACGGCGAAACGAATGGATTGACGATGCCAACGTGCCGATTTAATATGCTTGCAGTATGCATGGCGGCGGCATTCGCTGCCGCGCACGTCGCGGCGGGAGCCCCGGCACTTGTGCCGATGCCGCGTGAGATCGACGCGACAGGTGGGGAATGCGTCTTGACGAGGCCGCCGGTGATCGAGGTCGACGGATCCGTTCCGGCTGAAGGATACAGGCTTTCCGTCACGCCGGACGGCGTGACGATACGCCACTCCGACGCGGCGGGGCTTATCGTCACGCAAAAGTGACGCTACGGCAGCTAGAGACGCGGCGCGGTTCGGAAGGAGCGGCCTACCCTTGCTGCGAAATAAGCGATTCGCCCGCGTTCCGGTGGCGCGGGGTGCATTTGGACGACGTCCGGCACTTTTTCGGCAAGGGGACGGTCAAGCGCATACTAGGCGAGATTGCGCAGTACAAGTTCAACGTGTTCCACTGGCATCTCACCGACTCGCAGGCCTGGCTCATAGACATCCCTGGCTATCCGGAACTGGTAAATCAGGGCAGGGGCAGGGAGTTCGGCGAGGCTGTCGG
>SUVZ01000330.1 GCA_015061765.1 Lentisphaerota bacterium | reverse complement strand
TCGTTTCCTGGGGGACTCTCGGTACGGTCGGGAATCTTTTGAAATATCAGGGTTCCGGAATCCTGTTGAATGTTTTCGCCGGCCCTGCGTTCAGCACTTCATGGAAGATTGCTTTAGGCGTGTGGGGGCTTCTGTGGAATATCTGCGGAAATTTCAGACAGGCGTTCTGTCCAACGGTTTTCAAGGCATGGGAGGGTCGATCCGCCGATGAATTCTTGAAGATTACCGGCAGGACGACAGCCGTCTCTTTCCTGATTGCGGCGGTTCCGGCCGTATTCATTTTCATATGGACCGACCGCTTCCTTGAATTGTGGCTCGGCGGACAGTCGGCTCCGTATCTTGTGGCGTTCGTCAGATGCTCGCTCGTCAATCTCGTGTTTGACGCCGTGTCGAGTCCGTTGACTGCCGCGATTGACGCAACCGGCAGGGTTGCCCGCTACCAGATAGTGACTTCATCACTGTCTTTTGCGGCATTTGCGCTCTCTTGGGCTTTTCTTGCCCTCGGATTTCCGGAGTGGAGCGCCATGGCTGGAATCGCCGCCTGCAATGGAGTGAGCTGCGCATACAGGTACTTTCATCTCCGTCGACTTGTGTCCGCAAGCAGAGCGGCCTGAAGTTCTCCAATCCCTGATGCTTTTGCCGAATCTCTGTTTGAACAGGTGCGTAAGCCGGTTCGGGGATTTGAATCCGCATTGAGAGGCTATGGCGGCAACGGGGCGGTTGGTCGTTTCGACAAGATGCATTACGGATTTCATTCTGGTATTCTCTATGGCCGCATGAACCGTAATCCCCTCAATCTCCTTGAATCTGAGATCAAGAAGATTCCGGGAACATCCGAGGTGTCGCACCACCTCTTGCACCGTCAAACCTTTTGCCGATCTTGCGGTGATGAAGGCCTTGGCGCGCAGCACGAGCGTCAAGGCGGGCGTGAGCGGTGCCGTTGATTCCCGCTCGACCACCTTGTTCGGAGGTGTGAGGACGGTTTTATGACCGCTTGACTTTTTCGATGAAAGGATGCGGACGAGTTCCCTTGCGGCAGAAAGCCCCATCTCAAAGTGCCCGGGGAGGATGCTGGAAAGAGGAGGCTCTGAGTTTTCCGCGAGCAGTTCGTCGTTGTCTACTCCCAAGAGCGACATCTGATCCGGGATTTTGACTCCGGCGCGTTTGGCGGCAGCGATCGCATGCATTGCCCTCCGGTCGCATGCCGCCATCACCGCCGCAGGTTTCGGCAACGAGGCGATCCATTCGGCGAGTGCAGATATGTCGGCTTCAGAGCCTTCCGGCGAAAGGGGCATTGATTCGTGGCAGTGTTCCTGATTCCGTTTCTTCAGATATGACTTGAACGCGGCAACTCTTTCTTCGGAGAAATGAAATCCCGGTTTTGAGTGTATGAATCCGAATGAAGCGAATCTGCCGAGTGATGTCAGGTATTCACCTCCCATCCTCCCTATGGCCTTATTATCGTTTTTGACATATGCCACCGACTGTCGGTTTAAATTGAGAATGGCCGATCTGGCTCCGAGTGAGACGATCGGTTTTCCCGATTCAGAAAGGATTCGCATGCATTCGGCATTACCTTGGAATGTGAGCACGAAACCGTCCGCACCTTCGTCGAACAGTCCCTGAATCGTTTCCGTGGAGAATTCCTCTTCTGTCTGGATGATTCGGTACCGCCACCTGTATCCAGGCTCATTGTATGCAAAAAGCCCTGACAGGATATCGCGCCCCGATATGCTGTCGAACTTCACGGATGCGATGATGAGCCTCGTTTTCATGCCGTAAATTCTAACATAAAGCCTTTGTGAAATACAGCAGAAATATCTTGTGAAAAATGACATGTAAAATATACTATAATTCACATCTTAAAAAGGCCGATGCGCATCGCCGTAGGCAATGTTAGGTGTGAGTAAAATGAAAGAAAGATTCTATTCGTTGGATTTGCTGCGAGGAATGGACATGTTTCTGCTGGTCATGGTCGGTGGCCCGATGCGGAGCATACAGGGGTCGTTCCATTGCTTCCCCGATTCTGTGTGGCGGAATTTCAGCCATGGCTGGACGGGCTTCGGGTTTTGGGACATCATCATGCCGCTGTTTATTTTCATCTGCGGCGCAGCCATGCCTTTTTCGCTTGAAAAACGTCTGGCGGAAGGTCGCGCCACATGGGGATACTGGCGGCATGTGCTTGGCCGGGTGGCCTTGCTGTGGATTTTCGGAATGGTCGCTCAGGGCCAACTGCTCACGTTCGATCTAATGAAGATATCCCCGTACAACAATACGCTTCAGGCGATAGCTGCGGGATATCTCATCGCCGCCTTGACGCTTTGTGTTCGCTCAGCTGTGTTTCGCATTGCGTTGCCGGTCACTCTTGCCTTCGCGTATGCAGGGCTTCTGGCGCTCTTGGGCGACTACTCCAAGACGGGCAACTTCGCGAACATCGTCGAGATGAAAATGCTTGCCGCTCTTCTGCCGGACGGATCGTCGGCCTTTCAGACATGGAATTACACGTGGTTTCTCACGTCGATGATGTTTGGATCGATGACACTGTGCGGATATCATTCAACAAAGATACTCCAAGGGGCGGGTACGCAGTGGAGAAAGGCCTTTCGTCTCGGTGTGTTGGCGGTGGCGCTGCTTGCCGTTGGGTGGGCTTCTTCATGCTGGATTCCGGTAATTAAGCCCATATACACGCTGAGCTTCACCAGCCTGGCCATGGGATGGTGCGTCCTGTCTCTGACGGCTCTTTACGTGCTTGCCGACATTCTGCGATTCCGTCGCGGTTTCTGGGTTTTCATGCTTCTTGGACGTCATTCGCTGTTCGCATACATGACAGGTTGTTTTCTGTGCGTATTCGCTGCGGCTTCCGATAAGCTCTTTGGCGGCCTTTCCATCTGGATAGGGCAGGCTGCGATGCCGGTGATATTGTCGTTCAGTAATTCAGCTCTTCGGCTTGGATCCGTATGGGTCTGGGATAGATTAAGAAAGGGTAAGGTGCAATGAGAATCATCGCAAACAAACTTGTCGTATTGGCGGTTGCATTGTCTGCGATGTCAGTTGTGGCCTCAAAGACCGAGGTTATGGTCTTTTTCGATACCGAAGATTTCACATCGAACCGTGCAAATGACGCAGTTCGAGACTTGGCCAACCTTTGCAGCGAAGAGGGGGTGCGGGCGCATTTCGCCGTGGTAGGCTACCTTGCTCACGAGATAATGAAGCATGATAGGGCCGATGTCGTATCTGCGTTGAAGCCGCATGTGATAGGTACTCACACCCTGTATCACAGCGTGCCTCCGAATATCTTAGAGAAGAGCGATTGCGCGGATCATGAGCGGGCATACTGGTCGATCTACGCCGATGAACTGCTTGCCAAGAAATGGATAGAGGAGATGTCCGGCGCAAAGATAATGTGCGCAGTCCCTCCCGGGAACGGCAAGAGCTATGCGGCGATGTACGCCTATGCGGATATGGGTATTGCGTTTTATTGCGATACTGTCGTGACCGACGGAAAAGACGGAGACCTTTCGTATTGCAACATGCGTCAGATACCGTATTACTATACGTTTATGCTGGAATCGATGCATTGCGATCGTTGCAAGGACGAACCCGACTATGCCTCGGCTCTCGACGGGATTGCGAAACGCAAGCGGGTGATCCTTTTCATGCATCCTAACACGGCGGTATATACACAGTTCTGGGATTCGCTCAACTACCTGAACGGCGCATATACGCCATTCGGAAAGTGGAAGGTGTCGCCTGAACGCCCGGCCGAAGAAACTGCCATGTTCTACGGACGGCTGCGCAAGCTGTTCCGCCTGATAAAATCAGACCCGCGTTTCGAGCTGACGGACCTGGACAGGCTCGCATCGAAGGAGGTTGCACGCCGTCCCATCGAACGAGATGAGGTGCCGGCGCTGCTTGCCGCGATGAAACGGAATCTGGCCTGTACACGCAATCCGTCAAGAAGCGTTGCAGATGTATTTCAGGCTGCGGTGCGATTCTTGCGCGGGGAGCAGATCGCACCGCCGGGCAAGGTCTACGGTTTCCTCGACCGGCCGGTAGGCGTGGTGCGTCCGACGGAATTGCGCGCTTCAGATCTTCGTGCTGCGGCCCGCCGGATCGATCTGAGCACATTCCTTCCTTCGTCGATCATCGTCGGCGATGCTGAAGTAGGCCCCGCGGATTTTCTTGTGGCCGCGTTGGAGGTGATAGCCAATGGCTCCGAAAGGGTGGTCATAACACCACGCGAACAGCTCGGCGATATGAGCGGCTTTGAGAGACTGCGGGATTTCAAGCCGCGCGGACGCTGGATACTGTCGCCGGATTTTAAGGATGAATATGCGTCGGACCGTCTGCGGTGGCAGTTTTGGACCTTGCGATACAACGACTGAACGCAGCGTGCCAGAATGGTGTGGATGCCGCCTGAAAACCATTGTGAAATACAACATATTTTCTTTGTGAAAAACAACATTCAAAATGTGTTATCATTTACGCATAAGAGATGGAGTCTGCAGTTGTTCATTCTATGATGAAAACTGATGTGTGTCGATTCTGAAATCTGTAATCGAAGGAGAACATAAGATATGAAAAGAGAATGGTTTGGACTTGTTGCTGCGGTGTGCGGCATGTGTGTCGCCGGTGCGGGGCAGAGGGTCAAGGTCATTGCGCACGGATGGGATGTGCTTGCCGTGTCTCCCAAGCAGGTTCTGGAACACGCGG
>SUVZ01000329.1 GCA_015061765.1 Lentisphaerota bacterium | reverse complement strand
ACGCCGGATTGCCCCCCTCAGGGCATCAAGCGCATCCTGCGGCAGCGTGCTTGACGTTTTCCGCACCAGCCGCGCAATCTTTGCTTCAATATCCATGGCAGAAGATTATATCATATGCCTTAACATACATAAATCCCACATTTCACAAGGCCATCAGCATTGCGGGAAACAAAAAAAAAAGGGAAGCCGCGCTTCTCATTTTCGATTTTGACTTTTGGTGGAGTTGGGGAGGATACGACTTAAGCCTCACCCTATCACTCAAAAACCACCTTTCCTTTGTAACGGCGCAAATTATAACACAAGTGCCGTGTGTCGGTAATATGACCTTTTTTTCGGCTGAACTTTTGACTTTTTGTGAATGTAATATGCAGAACCTATTTTGAATCATATTGCGTTAAGATTCTATGTTTACGACCCCTTTGCAAGACGGGTATCGAGAGCAACCGTAGAACGGGGCATTGTCGGATCGGCGGTAGCGTTTTCGCATAGGTGAACCGCAACGCGGACACCGGGGTGCCTGACCTCCTTCTGAAACCGGAGCGTGAGCCTCCTGAAGCTTCTGCACGTGCTGGATTCGCTGCTCCTCCTCTTTGGGCTGCGCGTAGCGTTGCAGTTTGGAAACGATCCGGGCTACCTGCGCATCGCTCAAAAGAACCGCCTCGAACGACCTGATGTACCCGGCCACATCGTACTCGCTCATCACATAATCGGGAACCTCGGTCTTGATTTCGGCATCTCCCGCAAACACGACCACATTCCGAAAGAGGCGTTTCGGCAGATTCAGCTTCTCGGCAAGAACATAAATATGCCGCCAATTCTGCCGGATCGGATTTTGAAAGGTATGTTTTTCCGTATCAGAAAACCATCTACCCCCTACGGATAGCGACTGCGTCCATACTCGGCTTTTCTCGTCGCCGAAAATCCATCCCTTGAAGCACTTCGTTTCAATCACATAGACCCCGTACCGGGAAACGACAATATGGTCGATTTGAGTTGTTCGACCATTGCTATCCGCAACCATCAGGTCGTGAAGGATCGTATAATCGTCGGCTGGCAGCTTCCCAAGAAAACGAGCCGTCCGCGCCTCTCCAATATTGCCGATGTCTTCAGGGGTGAGCCCCTTGCCGAACAAGGCAATTATTATAAATAGGAGTACAACCGCTCCAACGATAATAAAAACGGTGGGTTCCATCACGGCTACCTAATGAGCTTGTCTCGCTGTTGCATTGCCATAATTTTGGAGAACAGGTAACGGTTAGAAAACAATCATCAACACCTCACGAATTTTTTCACACACATCATCAAACTGTATTCCTTTGGCGTACGAGAATTCGCGGCAATACTTTTCCCATCTTTCACGCATTGCTTTTGAACCTTCAATCAATCTCAAGCCGGTTGACCAGTTTTCAAGCACCTCTTCCGTACCACGATGAGCTACAGTATAGCGCAACGCGCTCGATAAACGTGCATTATCATACTTCACGATACTCAGAATCATATATGTATCATAATAATCGCGCGGGCGCGTCGAAAGAACGCCAAGAGACAGTATTGCTTCAATTTTTTCAGCTAAGACCGTCTCAATTGTGTATGCTTTGATTCGAAAATTACCATTGGGCGTAAAACGACTCATGAAGATGAAATCTTGCGGCGCGGGTGTTATCGCGTCCCCGGTCGAGATATCTATAGAAAACGGCACAACGATTCCCTTATATGCGGCAATCAACTTAACTCTATATCCGCCGTACATATCATCATGTCGAATCGGTGCAATTGATTTCAATTCCCAACTTAAGTTATCGTCTAAATCTACTTTGAACACCATACCGAGATATCGCGTTATCGTGTCTTCAGAAAGTTTCTCGCCTAAAATCGTCAGATCAATATCCATAGTCGATCTCTTCGACAGACCTAGATACTGTGAAATCAATGTTCCACCTTTAACTATCAGATTCTCTCGAATTGTTGTCTTGGATAGCCTTGCGAAAAAACGCTCAAACATGAAATTCTGCAACACCACTTGCGCAGGAATCTGCTCCTCATTCGCGATACGCTTTATCATCGCTTTGAAACTCATTTGCTCTGCGCTCATAGCATCACCTCAAAAATCCTATTAACCTTTTCTTCAATGCCCATACATTGAGCATACTCTCCAAGTCGTGAAATGTTGCGCGATTTATCGGCAGCGTACGCTTTTATTGTTGCAAGGAAAAATTCTTCATCCACGCGCCGTCGATTTCTGATTAAATCGCATATCGTCCGCTCTAGATTATAACACGGTACGATATTACCGAACTGTGTCGCAACCTCTATTCGACCTAAATCAAACAACTCATCTTTCACATAAAAGCAGATTAAATCCTGCCGCAGGGAGACGGGTATCGTATCTCCCGACTTAACCGTAACATAGTGATTGAATGGAGTCCGCTCTGACCTGCCAAGAAGGAACAACGCTGTCGCATGAGAGAAGACAATTTTATCATTGCGCTTCGCAAGAGCATATATCTCATCCGGTAATGAATCTACACCTGTATACAAGCCTCTTCCGACGCGTTCAAGCAAACCAGCCGATACGTACCTTCCGAGCATAGTACGAGAAATCCCAAGTGCACTGATATCTTGAGACGTAATCGTTCCCTTTTGTTTAACGAGAACATCAGCTATTTTTTTTTGCATTTTCATCGTTTACAAATATGCCGAAATTATAACACGCTTCGGCGATTTTGTAAACCGCGAATAGGGAATGGGGAATGGGATTAGGTGAAGGTGTGAAGGTTAGAGGTAAAGGTAAACAAGAGAGAGTTCGAGAATGGAATTTTTAGTTTCGGGTTCCGGTTTTCGGATTGCCCCACTTTTGCGCAAAATCCAAAGACTCCTGGCTCTTGCGCGAACGGGTAGTGCGATAGCAGTAGAATTTTCTCTTTCTCAAAACTGTCAAACTCGCAAACTGGCAAACTGACTCTACTTGCAAACTTGTTTTGGGTTGGGGGAGTTGTGAAGTTGGACAGTTTGGCAGTTGTACAGTTTATTTTTGGTGGGGACTGAGAGACTCGAACTCCCGACCCGCTGCGTGTAAAGCAGCCGCTCTAACCAACTGAGCTAAATCCCCAAATAAAAACGGCGCGCATTATACCATAATTGCGCCTGTTTGTGTCAGGAAAATGTTATCTCCTGTCCATGGAACATGAAATTGCCGCCGACCACGTACAGCATAGCCGTGGGCGAGAAGCGATCCTGCACCGTTATGTGGAGGTGACCGGCAAGGATACCCTTGAGAAGCTTCTCTCCTTTAAGATACGCAATGAAGTCACGCGTGGTCTTATCTTCGAGCTGGCGCTTGTAGTCGCCGCTTGCATCAGGGATTGCCGCAGACCGGAACTTCAAATCCTTGCCGCCCTTCCAGAACTTTCTCTGAGCACGCCAGATGTGAGGCGTCGCGAAAGGCACGTGCATGCACAGGATGATCGGCAGCCCCTTCTTGACCTCGGCATGGAAGCGCTCCACCTGATCCGGCTGGACAGTTCCGAACACATCGTCGATGCAGATGAAGTTCACACCGTTGACAACACGCGAATTGAAGCGCGGATCCATTGGGCACACGTCCTTCAGGAGCGGCCAGCTGCGTTCCTTGAACGGCTCCTGCCACGTATGCTTCTCGCCCGGATCGTACGTATAGAACTCGTGGTTACCCATCGCCGCCATGATATTGTCACCAAAGAACTTCTTCATCATGTCGAAGTTCGCCTCACTCTGCCAGTCGATGAGGTCACCCGTGTGCAGCACATAGTCGACATTCTCCTTCGCCCAGGCAAGCGAATCGCTAAGCGCCTCTTCCTGACGTCCGCCGAACGTGCGCGTGCGGCGGATGCGAGACTTCTGCTTGCATTCCGGCTCGTGCGGATAGGCGGCGGTGAAATGCGTATCGGAGATATGGAGAATCGAGAACGGAGCCGTTGCGCCAGCATCAATGTGCTGGTATGCAAGAACGAGCCGCTCATAGCGTCCACGTTCCGGGAAAACCGATGGATCATCCTTCGCGAAGGAGGGAAGAGACGAGACGGCAATCAGTCCGCCTGCCGCCGTAAGAAAATCCCTGCGTGAAACATTCATGCCTTTCTCCTTATTACGCGCTTAGCCTTGCCTTCGCTGCGAGGAAGCGTTCCCACAGGGAACACATCGCCCTTGGGCAGAAATCCAAGACGTTCACGAAGATGCTTGGCGACCATGTGTCCGGTGACACCCGGCTCGGCTTCGACGTTGATCGTGACATCCGTCATGCCGTTCTCCTCCTCGAGGATTATCTGGAACTCATCCTTCACCCCGGGAATCTCCATCAATGCCTGTTCCACCTGGCGCGGATAGAAATTGACACCCTTCACGATCAGCATGTCATCAGTACGCCCAGTGATGCGGTCAATGCGAAGAGAGGTGCGTCCGCAGGAACACTTCTCGCGCGAAAGGATGCGGGAGATGTCATGCGTGCGGTAACGGATGATCGGCATTGCCTCGCGCGTGACCGAGGTGAACACAACTTCGCCATATTCGCCATCCGGCACAGGTGCGCCAGTCACAGGATCGACGATTTCAGTTATGTACTGATCTTCCCACACGTGAAGTCCGTCATGCGCCTTGCAGTCCTGTCCCGTGGTGCCGATGCCGCCGGTTTCAGTCATTCCATAGATGTCGAAGCATTCAATATGAAGACGCTTCTCGATCTTGCGGCGAAGCT
>SUVZ01000328.1 GCA_015061765.1 Lentisphaerota bacterium | reverse complement strand
TCCGGCTCACGTCGAGATGATGGGTCTCATCGGCATGGGTAACAACCCGATGGTCGGTGCGACTGTCGCCGTTGCGGTTGCGGTCGAGGAGAGCTTCCGCAAGTAATCCTACTTGCGGGACAAAGGCAGAACACCCATGGGGAGTATCCCTGTGGGTGTTTTGTTTTGGAGGAAAGTTGCCCATTGAGGCGGGAAATATGGTACAATAGTCGCCAATTCAGTCAATTTCACCAAGAGAGCAAGAAAACGACTAAAAAAGGTTCCAAAAAGATGAATACGGTTCTGATCGGTTCCCAGTGGGGGGATGAAGGCAAGGGCAAGATCATTGACGTGCTTACCAGCAAGGCGGATTACGTGGTGCGCTACCAGGGCGGTTCCAATGCTGGGCACACAGTCATCGCCGAAGGCAAGAAGCGTGTGCTTCGTCTCATTCCCAGTGGCATTCTCCATGACGGCAAGATTTGCGTGATCGGCAATGGCGTGGTGATGAACCCGCTCGATCTCATTGAGGAGATCGAAACTCTCCGCTCCACCGGAATCGAAGCCAAGGGGCGCCTTTTCATTTCCACGCGCACCCAGATGGTGATGCTCTATCACCGTGCGCTCGACAAGGCCGAAGAGGCCGCTCGCGTTCCCGGCAAGAAGATCGGGACGACTGGCCGCGGAATCGGTCCGGCCTATGCCGCGAAGGTTTCCCGTACGGGTCTGCGCTGCGGCGATATGCTTGCGGAAGGCTTCCTTGACCTTGTCCGCGAGCAGGTGAACGACACAAACTCCAAGCTTCGCATGCTCAGGAACGAACGCGTAGACGAAGGGGACTCCATTGAAGTTCCTGGCTGCACAATCAATGGCTATCAGCTTGATGCCGAGGAACTCGTCTCCATATACAGGGAAGTCCAGGCGAAACTCGCCCCCTATGTGTGTGATACCGTTCCGATGCTCCATGAGGCAAAGAAGGCCGGAAAGTCCATCCTTCTGGAGGGCGCGCAGGGTACGATGCTCGACATCGATTTCGGCACCTATCCCTTTGTGACATCCTCGAATCCCACCTCCGGAGGTGCATGCATAGGTTCCGGACTTTCTCCGCGCGACATCGACTGTGTGGTCGGCGTGATCAAGGCGTACACGACACGCGTCGGTGAAGGCCCGTTTCCTACGGAGCTCTACGATGCCGTCGACAAGCAGGATCCGGCCGGCAAGACGATGGCCGAGCGTGGTCACGAGTTCGGGGCTGTTACGAAACGCCCCCGCCGTACTGGATGGTATGACGCCGTGATTGCCCGCTATGCGCAGCAGGTGAACGGAATCGACTATTGGGCGCTCACTAAGCTCGATGTGATGGACACTCTTCCCAAGATCAAGATCTGCGTTGCGTACGAGCTCGACGGGAAGCGGATTGACTACATGCCTTCCTCTTCTGCGGAGCTTGCCCGTGTGAAGCCCGTATATGAGGAGATGGACGGCTGGATGTGCGAAACCTCCAACATCACGAAGATTGAGGACCTTCCGCCCAAGGCCAAGGCTTACGTGGATCGCCTCATGGAGCTTTCCGGCGCGAAGCTCGGAATCCTCTCTATAGGTCCCGCGCGTGAATCAACCCTTCGTATAGCTCTGTAATGAATCCAATCCTTAAACGCACCCTTTCAGGCCTGACGGTCGGACTTCTTGTTGTCGGACTTTTTCTGTACTGTCCTCTCCACGCCTTGCTTCCGATCGTTGCCGTTCTTGCTGCTCTCGCTCAGTTCGAGTTCTATCAGATGGCGAAGATGAAGTACGAGCCTGTCGCATGGTTCGGAATTCTCATGGGCCTTGCATGGATGACAGCGGTCGGTGTAATGGGGTTTGGCGCCAGGAGATTGATTGAGCTTGGC
The DNA here is from genome assembly GCA_015061765.1 of Lentisphaerota bacterium. The sequence continues at coordinate 2,864 of SUVZ01000328.1, read as the reverse complement.
TGCGGTTCCGCATTGGCGGTTACTGCGGCCGCTTTCCTGTTGTGTGCGTTTGTCACGTTCAATTCACGCTACAAAAACCCGCTTGGAACGATTGCCTCGACGCTTGCAGGTTTCTTCTATGTTCCGTTTCTGATGTCGTTCTTCCTTCTCTTGGCGCAGATTGGTGCACCGGCATATTCTTCTTCTGAATGGGTTTCGCGTACCGGTCTCTACACGTTGTTTGCGTTGATCGCCATAACGAAATTCTCCGATACAGGCGGCTTTGCGTTTGGCATGGCGTTCGGCAAACATAAGATGTGCCCGTCGATTTCTCCGAAGAAGTCGTGGGAAGGGCTTGCCGGATCAATGCTGTTCTCGGCGATTGTGGCTGCGCTCATGCTTTATGTGGCGCGCCGCTTCAACTGGGGGGCTGATCTTAGGGTCTGGAAAGAGCTTTCCTATCCGGTGGCAATGGTCGGCGGTGCGTTGCTCGCTCTTGTCGGCACGGCCGGCGATCTCATTGAAAGCCGCTTCAAGCGCGAATTTGATATCAAGGATTCGGCGACCTTCATGCCTGCGGGCATGGGGGGCTTCCTTGACATGTTCGACTCGGTCCTTTTCATTCCGGCGCTAGCCTACCCGATTATCGTTGTGTTCACCCGCTGACGGCGGTGGACGGTCAAAATCGTTTAGGGACTGCCGCCAATGCCGAAGACGGCTCATGCTTCGCGTCAGGAATTGGAATCTGATGAGGATGAGGATTGCTACCGCAGGCGGGGGTTCGTCTGTACCCGCGCAGTGTGAGTCCTGTGCGAATGAGAAACATTTTCCTGAGGAACGAGTCTGACTTGTATCCACAGTGCGCAACGACGGTCGACACCGGCAGTTTTGTGCGGGACAGCAGATCGCAGGCCTTCTGAAAGCGCTGTTCGTGTATTTCGTCCAGAATCGTGCGCCCTGTCTCTTTCTTGAAAAGGAGTGTTGCACGGCGGCGTGAACAGTTCATTTCATCAATGACCATGTCTAGACGGATGTTCTCATCACATGCATGGTGGCGTATATATTCCAGCGCACGCCGTACGCGAGGACCGACGTCTTGCGGCATGGCCGTCGATCCTCGGTGGACAATGCGAAGAGGACCGTACCTTTCGACGCGCGGTTTCCCGCGCGACAGTCCGCCGCCTTGTCTTACCCGTTCGATTTCATCCGCCAGCATCTGCGCCAGACGATATCCGGCACCTTCGAAGTCCGGTTCCACGCTTGTCAGTCCCGGCGATACAGATTCGCAGTAGATCTCATCGTTGTCTATTCCGACTATGGCGACATCATCCGGGATTGCCAGTCCCGCGGATTTCGCGGCATGGTATGCTTTCATTGCAAATTCGTCATTTGCGCCAAGGATGCCGCAGGGTTTAGGGAGCGCGGAGATCGACTTTTTGAGTCCGCTAAGCGGTAGAAGCGACAATGGTGTGCCTGTTGCGGCCGCCTCTTTCCTGAATTGAACAAGCCGTTCATTGTCCCAATGAAAGCCGACACCGGTTCCGATATATGCATACGATCTGCAGCCGCGCGAAAGAAGCGAAGAGATTGCAAGTGAGGCCGTGGCCGCAGAATCGTGCACGAGGCATGGATGACAGTGAGATGGACGTGTTGTTTCCTGATCGAGATAGACTGTCGGAATGCGCCTGAAAAGTCGCTCTGGCGGCGCACCATGACTCATTGCGCGGTCAACCAGACAGCCTATCGGAGACCATTCCCTGATGGCCTGCCGAATCTCCTTTTCAGTTGAATATCTGCCGATGACTTGGACGAACCAATCTTGTTCCTGAGCGAACAGAATGACGCCCTTTAGTTTATCCCGCCAACTTTTGGAGGTCGTGGATTGGAAAAACAATATCGTGTCCATATGTGCGCAGTATACCATAATCGAATGCATCGCATGCCCGAAAGAGGTGATTTTTTCTCTCCAATCGGGTATGTAGAGCATGGTGACATGTGATAAAATGAGGGGCATGAAAAGTAGAACCATCTGTTGTCTGACCGTTGCGGCGATATTTGAACTTGTCGCCGCCTCTTCTGTTACTTTTACGGAGGATTCAACCGTGCTGCCGACCTATGCGCCGGGCGGGTACGACAAAACGCCGCTTTTCTACACGGGCCGCGTCTATCAGGGTGCGCAGGGGCGCGTATATCCGTATCCGATGCAGGATGTCCTCTTTGACGGCAAGATGGACGAGACGTACAAGTACCTTACGCTCCAGAACAAGTGGTTCCATGTCGGCCTTCTGCCGGAGCACGGCGGACATCTCCTGAACTTCACCGACAAGGCTACGGGGTTTGAGACGTTCTACCGTCAGCATGTGGTGAAGCCGGCCCTTATCGGCATGCTCGGCGCGTGGATCTCCGGCGGCGTCGAATGGAACTTCCCACATCATCACCGCGCCACTACCGCAATGCCGATCGACTGGCGAGCCGTGGCGAATGATGACGGCTCCAAGACAATCTGGATCGGCGAAACGGAGCTTCGCCGCCGCCTCAAGTGGACGATCGGCCTTTCGCTCCTGCCCGACCGTGCCGTTCTCCGCGCGGAGAACGTGTTCATGAACCGCAATCCGTGGATCGAGTCCATGATCTACTGGGCGAACGTGTCCGTCCACTGCGACGAGAACTACCAGATCCTCTTTCCGCCGTCGATGCACGTAGGCTTCGACCACCACAAGAACTACTGGACCAGCTATCCGATCGGTCCGCGCAAGGAGGAGATCGAGCTTCTTCCTTCCCAGCGCTCGAAGTACGCCAATGACATTGAGGGCATGATGGACCTCAGCTGGTGGAAGAACTTCACCATTGAATCGCGCTCCATTTTCGGTCTTGATCCAGACAAC
>SUVZ01000327.1 GCA_015061765.1 Lentisphaerota bacterium | reverse complement strand
AATCAACGAAAACGACGTTGTGGCGGATGAGGAGATCAAGGGGCTTACCTTTGGCGACAACGATCAGCTTTCCGCACTGATCGCCAAGCTTACCTGCGCTGACGCCCTTGTGCTGCTTACGACGGTTGACGGTCTCCTTGACGAAAACGGCCGCCGCGTACCGGAGATATACTCGGTCCGTGATGCGCTCAAGCTTGTGAAGGCGGGACAGAAGGGAACGCTCTCCAAGGGCGGAATGGATTCCAAGCTTAAGGCTGTGAAAAAGGCGTCTGAGGCCGGAGCCAATGTCGTAATGGCCAACGGACGTAAAGCTGGGGTGCTTGAAGCCATCTTTGCCGGAAAGAACGTCGGAACGTTCGTCCCAGGCAAGGCGCTGTAGGCACGCATACGTGATGTCGCAACTATACGAATGGCCTTGATGTGAGGTGAAGATATGCCGCCTGAGCAGGTAGGCATCTGGTACGGCCAACGCATTAAAAATCCCTTCCCCCCGCTGACGCGGATGAGAACGATATCCGTGGAGCGGGGACAGGAGTTGATCACATTGTCAAAGAAAGCAGCCCAAGCTACAGGATATGGCTTCTGCGTAGTCTGCCCAGTTGTGCTAAAATATAGCGCAGAATAAAGGAAATGTCTGATGAACAGAAGAAAATTTATGATGCTTGGTGCCGCCGGCACCATCTGTGCTGGTGCTGGAATGTCGCATGCCTCGAAAGAGGTGCAGGCTTCGGTCTTCAAGCGGGATGCTCCGCCGAGAAACAGGAATCCTTACAAGGGATTGGACTGGTCGAAGGTGGCGCGCGTAAAGACCACTTCGCATGGACACTGCACAAGCCAGAAGATGCTGGACGTGTATCTGAAGCGTGGATTCGGGCTGATGGCGATGTCCAACTACTATCCGAGCGCTCCTTATGTGCCTGCGTCGAAGATGACGAAGAACTATTACATAATGCACCACGAGCATCCTGTAACTGTGAAAGGGAAACTGACGCCAGGACCATTCGACTGGAACAAGATTCTTGAAGGAATTAAGGATAAGATAGATCCGAAACTTGCGTCCAATTTGCCGTTCAAAGAGGGCGGCCCGCTTTTCAAGCCGTTGCCGAAGGGTGTGCTTGAGGCTCCAAACGCTGAACATCACGGCTTTAAGCTTGATAATGGCAAGTTCGCCGGTAATTTGCATATGTGCGCACCTGGGTCGGCGTATGCATCAGGAACCTTTGACGCCCGCAATAGATACAAGACTTTTACTGCCGGATACTATTATGGCTCAGGCGAGAAGTGGCGCATCGCCGTTGATCGTATGATTGGTGGATTGATCCACAAGGATGGCGGCGGAGTAACGATTAACCATCCAACATGGTCAAAGCTTGATCGTCAGCTGATGTTGGACATTCTCGATCATGATCCTCGTGTTCTGGGAATTGAGGTTCTGGAGGCAGGACGGAGTAGCGAACACTATTGGGACTGGGCATTGTCCACGGGGCGTCAGTGCTTTGGTTTCTTTGTGCCAGACTGGTCAATCAACAAGGAGATCTTTGGCGTAAACGTTCTGTGCGTGGAGGAGCGTACTGTACATGCGTGCCTTAAGGCGTATCGTGAAGGGAACTTCTACGGTGCGGCGCATGGACTGGATGAGTTGGCATTCACGCATCTTTCCTTCGACGGGAAAAGCGTTAAAGCATCAACGGATAAGCCTGCTCGATTTGAGGTGGTTACGGCGCAAGGTGTCGTAAAGACAGCGGAAGGCAATAATGTGGTCTGGGATGTCGTTCCTGAAGGAAGCGGCACAGGCTCTCGCGTCGATGTGTTTGCGCGCATTCGTGCTACCGCTGCCGATGGCTGTGGAGAGGTGCTTTATTCCCAGCCGTTCATGCTTTTCTGAGAAACATGAAGAGATGTTCTTTTATTTCAGTGGTAACGCCGCTGTTTTCAGTGATAGCCGGCATAGCAACTTCGTCTATTGCTGTAGCCGCCGATATGCCGGTATCTCGCTTCGGAGAAAAGGAACTGTCCGATGGATGGTCGTTCCGGCGTGACGGTGATGGATGGAAGCCTGTGACGGTTCCGCATGACTGGGCGATAACGGGACCGTTCCATCGAACGAATGACATGCAGATCGTCCGCATTGTTGAAAACGGCGAGACGAATGCAACGGAGAAGACTGGTCGCACCGGTTCGCTTCCATGGGTTGGTACTGGTGAATACCGACGTCGAATTGAGTTGCCGAAAGGTGCAAAGTGGGCATCTCTTGTTTTCGATGGAGTGATGAGCGAACCCGAGGTGTTTCTCGATGGACAGAAGATCGGCGAATGGAAGTTCGGCTATTCTTCATTTGAAGTTATATTGCCTTGTTCAGGAGAAGTGACGGTGAAGGTTGCGAATCGCCCGAAGAGTTCGCGTTGGTATCCGGGTGCGGGGATATACCGTCCAGTACGGCTTCGCTGGGGGCAGCGTATCGGTGTTCCCTCATTCGGTCAGACTATTCTTACGCCTGACCTTTCTACGGTGTCGGTCGCAACGGAATTGCGCAATCCAGATGGCGCAAAGGTCAATTTATCATATCGTGTTCTCGATGCAGATGGCCGATGCGTAGCGGACGGTCAGTCTCCGCTCAAGGTAAAGAATGCCAAACCGTGGAGTCCTGAATCGCCTGTGCTCTATACGCTCGAAACGGTTGCCTCAGTCGACGGTGAAACGCATGACATCGTGCGTGAACGTTTCGGCTTTCGAACGATCGCATATGGCGAGGACGGTTTTAGGCTCAATGGCATCAAGCGCAAATTCAAGGGCGTGTGCTTGCATCATGATTTAGGGTCTCTTGGAGCGGCGTTCTCAAAAGATGCATTTCGCCGCCAGGTCACACTTCTTAAGGAAATGGGGTGTGACTCCATCCGCACGGCGCACAACACTCCCGCACGAGGCCTGTTGGAGGTGTGCGATGAGATGGGCATGATGGTGTTGGCGGAGTCGTTCGATTCATGGCGAAGGGCGAAATGCAAAAACGGATACAATCTTTTCTTCGATGAATGGTGGAAGCGTGATATTGAACAGCTTGTAAAACTCTGCCGCAATCATCCCTCTGTGATAATGTGGTCGGTTGGCAACGAGATCAGCGAGCAGACCACACCCAACGGAGCCGCCCTGTATGCCGAAATGCAGGCGTATGTGCATTCGCTTGATGCGGAAAAGGGGCGTCCGGTAACGGCGGGCGCGTCATGGATGCCGCATGCCATCAAGAGCGGATTTATCGCGAAGATGGATATACCGGCAGTCACGTACCGTCTGCCGTTCTACAGGGCAATCCATGATGCGTCTCCAAATAAAGGACGTATGCTTGGTATCGAAAGTGCCTCAACTGTTTCCAGCCGCGCCACATACAAGTTTCCGGTGAAGGTCAGCGATTGGGCGTTGCATCCGGATGGACAGTCCAGTGGCTACGATGTCGAATACTGCACATGGTCGAACCTCCCAGATGACGACTGGGCGACGCAGGACGACAACAGCTGGACAATTGGAGAGTTCGTATGGACGGGGTTCGACTATCTTGGAGAACCAACTCCCTATGACGACTATTGGCCCAGCCGTTCTAGCTACTTTGGGATTTTTGACCTTGCAGGGCTTCCCAAGGATCGCTACTGGTTATACCGTTCTCGCTGGAATACGCAATCGCCAACGCTGCATATTTGCCCGTCGCATTGGAACTTTAAGGGACGCGAAGGCAAAGTCACACCTGTGTATGTGTATACGTCATATCCGTCGGTGGAACTTTTCATAAACGGCGTTTCTCAGGGACGGCGCAGCTTCGATAGAGCGTCCCGTCTTGACCGCTATCGTCTCCGCTGGAATGATGTGCGTTATGCTCCAGGGGAGGTGAAGGCCGTCGCATACGATGCATCAGGTCGCATTGTTGCGGAACATACCGTGCGCACAGCTGGTGCTGTTGACAAGGTGTCTGTCTCGTCCAAGAGATTCGGGAATCTTGTATTTGCCCGTATGACGCTTGTCGATGTGAACGGTAATCTCGTTCCAGATGATGACCGTACCCTTGCTATTAAGGTGACAGGCGGGCTTGCATTCAAGGCCGTGTGCAATGGCGATCCGACGAGCCTTGAGCCGTTTGGCGTCCCGAGGATGAAGACCTTCCGAGGCGAACTGGTTGCAATCGGCGAAGGTGTTACCGGTTCTTTTTCTGCGTCAATTGTTGAATAGCGCTCCGACTTCAACGGATATGATGTTCTACGATGATTCTTCATCTAAAAAGCGGAAAACTGCCAATAAGTCGAAGAAATAGCTGACCTCAAATCCAAGTTCACAAACCAACTTCACAACCATTTGTGAACTTGGATTAGTTTCAAGACGCTCGGTAAAGGGCGTTTTGAGGGTTACGCGACCCTCATGCCAAGGGTACGGGAACCCTCATGCCAAGGGTCACGCGACCCTAAGCCCGAGGACTTAAGAGGTTGAACACTAGGACTTACGTTCGGAAGGGACAAACCCCTATAGCGATAAATGATAAAAATTGCCGTAATATCGAATCGGGATTGACTCGAAACATCAAGTTGTGATACCATGCCAAGAAAATTTCAGAGAAAGAAAGATTGTCTATGAAAAAAATAATGGCGGCAGGAACTTTTGTTGCTTGTGTGGTTGCGGCATTTGCATCTCCAAAGCCAGAAAACGTACCGGAACTGATGACCACGTTCAAGGGAGAAACGGTTTCGTCGGTGGAACAGTGGGAAAAGGTACGCGCCCCGGAGCTTTTCGATACGTTCGCGAGTGAGGAGTACGGACGCTGGCCTCAGTCCGAGAGGTAC
>SUVZ01000326.1 GCA_015061765.1 Lentisphaerota bacterium | reverse complement strand
CTCATACTCCATACGCTGAATCTCTACATGAACGGAATTGAACTATTGGCTCCGGCCGGGTCTTTCGAGACGGCCCTCTCCGCTTTCGAGTCCGGTGCGGATGCGGTGTATCTTGGCTTGGACGCGTTTTCCGCACGCGCCCAGGCCGTGAACTTTTCGGCGGGAGAACTCGCCGACCTCATGACATATGCGCGCGCAAAGGGGCGCAAGGTCTACGTGACGTTCAACACGCTGCTGACAGACACCGAGCTCGACGCCGCCGTCGAAAGGCTTGCGGTCCTTGAGGAGATTGCGCCGGATGCACTGATAGTGCAGGATGTCGGCGTGGCGCGTGTCGTGCGGCGGCATTTCCCGTCCCTGCCGATACACGCATCAACTCAGCTTACGGCGCATAATCTCGAGGGAGTGCTTGCGCTCAGGGAGCTCGGCTTCTCCCGCGTGGTGCTGGCCCGCGAGCTTCCCGTCGAGGACATCCGCTCCATCGTCAAGCGATGCGGATGCGAGATCGAAGTGTTCGTGCACGGTGCGCTGTGCTATTCGATTTCCGGTCTGTGCCTGTTTTCCGCGATGGAGAAGCGCAGGAGCGGAAACCGCGGCCGTTGCGCCTACTGCTGCAGGCTCCCGTATTCCGACGCGTATGGTTCTCGCTCTCTCCCGTTCTCGATGAAGGATCTGCGGCTTGACGACCGTCTGGACGCACTGCGCGAGGCCGGGGTCGCATCGCTGAAAATTGAAGGGCGAATGAAATCCCCGCTATATGTGTCGTCGGTCGTGAAACGCTACCGCGAACTTCTTGACGGACTGACGCCGCGCACTACGCGCGAGGATCTCGAAACCGTATTTTCGCGCTCCACAACGCATCTTTACGCCGACGGATGGAGGCAGAACGTATCCGACCTGATAGACCCGGTCAATCTCGGACACCAGGGAACGTTCGCAGGCACCGTCAAGCGCATCACGAAGGACCGTGAAGGCCGCTCCTGGCTGCGGTTCCACACGAGCCGTGCGCTGGAGAAGCATGACGGACTCCAGTTCGTCTCCCTGCGCGACAGGGAACTTTCCGACAATGCGCGTCCGCTCGGAATGGGAATAGGCGAAATGCGTCTTGCGATTTCACGCAAGCCCGTGTTCGAGGCGTATGCCGGAAGCGATGTCGAGATCGAGATAGCCGACCCCGCCCTGATAGAGGCGCTTTCCGATCCTGCCGTCATGCCGGTGGAGGTGCGCTGTTCGATGTCGAACGAGGTGAAGCGCCGGTTCCCCGTGCCGTCCTTCCGCGCGGCGGACTATCCGGGCGTTGCGAGGCTGGATGTCGAGGTGAAGATATGTTCCGGCGGAGTGGAGGCTTCGGCGCTTGGCGAAAGCGTGCGGATGGATCTGCCGTCTGTGCAGAAGGCGAACCGCCCCGAACTCACAGAGGGCGCGGTGCGCAAATGTTTCAGCAAGCTTGGCGGCACCGTGTGGTCTCTCGGTTCGCTCAATGTGGACGATCCGGAGGGGCTTTTCGTGCCGGCGTCGGTCATGAACGAGTTGCGGCGCGAGCTTGTGTCCAGGCTTGACGGCGTGAGGGAACGCAGGAAGTCTGAGAAGATCGCCGCCGTGAGGGAGGCGCTTGAAGAGGACCGATCAGAGGCTGTCGTTTCCGATCCGATGCGTGTGGTGAAGATCCGTCTGGGGCAGAGCGTTCCGCCCGGAGAATGGGACGAGGTCATTGTCGCCATCGGCCATTCAGGCGAGGTGCCGGAGTTCGGCGACGAGGTGCGTCTCGCGCTTCCGGTGTTCACAAAGGAGATGGACTGCAGCCGGTTCCGCGCTCGCGTGAAGAATCTCGTCCATTCCGGATACGCCAAATGGGAGGCCGCCGATCTTGCGGGCGTGCGCATGCTCAAGTCGCTTGGCGTGGAGGACGTCACGGCGGACTGGACGCTGTATTCGTTCAACTCTCAGTCCGTCCGCACTCTCTCCGAACTTGGCGTGAAGCGTTGCGTATTTTCGCCTGAGGGCGATCCGCGCGATGTGCCGCCGCAGTGCCCGATTCCGGTGGAGAGGATTGTCCAGCAGACAACACCGCTGTTCATCAGCGTGACGAAGCCGGCGGTGGACGATCCCTCGCGCCTGATTGATGCGAAAGGCGGAGAATTTGCGTCGTTCGAGCTTGACGGTCTGTGGATCACCACCCGCATGGTCCCACGGACATTCCCTGCGCCGTCCGGCGGCATGGTCCGGATCGATCTCAGCTGGGATCCGGAGGTGCCGTAAATGAAAAAGCGCTACAAGATAGTTCTCGCGTACGACGGCACACACTACTCCGGCTATCAGCTGCAGAGCAACGGGATTGCGGTCCAGCAGAGACTGGAGGAGGTGCTCGAGTATCTGAACCGTGCTCCAGTGCGCGTCTTTGGTTCGTCCCGTACGGATGCCGGTGTGCACGCCAGGGGCTTTGTCGCGCATTTCGATCTCACCAAGCCGATCCCGCCCGCAAACTTGCCGCGCGCGATGAACTCCAGACTGCCGGAGGACATACGCGTCCTCAAGGCGTCGTACGCAAAGCCTGATTTCGACGCGCGGAAGGATGCGAAGGGCAAGGAGTACAGGTATTTCCTTTACAATGCCGACATCCTGCCGCCGTGTCTTGCGCCATACTGGGCATTCATGCACAAGCGGCTTGACGTCGCCGCGATGCAGGATGCAGCCCGCCGTTTCGTGGGGCGGCACGACTTTGCACCTTTCGCCGCCAATCCGCACCGGGTGCTTGAGTCGACGGTCCGCAACATATTCTCATTCGAGGTGAAGAAGGCAGGCCCTCGCATCACGTTCATCGTCAACGGGGACGGATTCCTCTACAAGCAGGTGCGGAGCATGGTCGGCTTCCTGATTCGCGTGGGGCTGGGCGAGGAGCGCCCGGAGGCTGTCACGGAACTGCTGGACGGACACGTCCCGCGCACGGCGCGCGTCCCGACGGCGACGGGCCGCGGACTTTTCCTCTGGAAGGTGTTCTATCGGTAGCCGCGGTTTCATGGCAGACGGTCTAGTGAGACAATCGCAAGGAGAATGACAAGTGAAAAACACAAACGTTGAAACAGGTGTGGGCGGGCTCGGTGGACGGATGGGGTCTGCGTGTGCTGCCGCCCTTTTGATTGGATGCATCCCGGCATTTGCGCTGGAGGTCCCCTCCAGCATCAAGTGCGAAGGATCGTATGGCGGCCATCTTCAGGGTACGGATGCGCGCGGCACGAACATCTGGTGGAGTTTCACCAAGACGATAGTCCGCACGGATCTTTCCGGACGCGTGCTTGCTTCGTGTGACGCGCCGCCTCATCAGGGAGACCTTTGCGTGAAGGGCGATACGCTCTATGTGGCGGTGAACCGTGGTCGCTTCAACACGGAGACGGAGGGCGAAAGCTACGTGTATTCGTTCGATGCCATGACGCTGGCGCAGAAGAGGATATGGAGGCTTGACATGCCGATGGGCGCCGGCGGAATGACATGGAGGGGCGACAGATTCTATGTGGTTGGCGGACTGCCGCCCACGCACCGTGTCAACTATGTTCACGAGTACGACACGGATTTCAGGCTTGTGAGGCGGCACGAACTAAACACGGGCTTTACCGTGATGGGAATCCAGACCGCAACCATAATGGATGGAGAATTCCTCTTCGGAATATACGGCGGAAAGGGGAATCTTCCAGGAGTCCTGCGCTGCTCGCCCGACTTCAGGGTGATACGACGCTACGTGGAAGGCGGCTCAACCGGCTTTGCGAAGATAAACGGCCGTATGTACACGGGTTCCAGTCCGAAAATCCTGCAGGACGGGAAGCAGCGTTGGACCGGAACACTCCTTCTCTCGGAAAACTTCCTTGCTGACGCGAAACTGCTTACCAATGCGTGGTGTGAGAAGGGTGTGTTCACGGACGCGCCGGTCAATGCGGCGATGGTTGAGGTTTGTGCCGCGAATGGAGACGTGAAACTCAAGTTCGGGGACGCCTGGCGTGAAAACATGAAGGAGCTTGCGGCAAAGGGGCACAATGCGGTGTTCATCGATTTTGCGTGCGGATACAGGTATCCGAGCCATCCCGAGCTTGCGGTCAAGGGAGCATGGTCGGAAGAGGACGTCACGCGGGCGCTGGATGTGGCCCGGGAGGAAGGTCTTGAACCCATTCCCTGCATGGACTTCACCTCGCCCCGGAATTCCTGGCTTGGCGCGAAGAATCTTCCTGCCGCATCAAAGGAGTCGCTCGATTTCTGCTGTGATTTGATCAAGGATCTCGTGAATGTGTTCGGTCGCGCCCGCTACTTCAGGATCAAGACGGATGGACTGTCCGATGAAACGGTGAGAGCACTGAACGATGCGATAATAGACAGAGGTTATGGAAGCTGCCCGTGGTCGTTGAAGGGCGCTTCTGCCGCTGCACGGTAGGATGGACCGGTCTCTCCGTCGAGGCAAAGGAACCTTTTGCCCATAGTGTCTCCTTTGTTTTGCGGTACAGCGGGATTGCTGTGCCTGGACAAAGGACGCACGAACTTTACAGGCAGTCGGGTTGCTTGCTCGTGCTCGCGCGTTTTGGTATAATTTACACATTTTCACGAGGAAATAAAATGTCGGAAGAGAATACCACGCAAGCAGTCGAAAACGCCGCGCAGGAAGCTGTTCAGCCTTCCAATTACAATGCCGCCAACATTCAGGTTCTGGAGGGAATGGAGGCCGTCCGCAAGCGTCCTGCGATGTACATCGGCGACACGGGCGAGCGTGGCTACCACCATCTTGTGTACGAGGTGGTCGACAACTCGATCGACGAGGCTCTGGCCGGCTACTGCACCAACATCGATGTCCTCATCAATGCGGATGGTTCG